>JADJGQ010000005.1 GCA_016708025.1 bacterium
CTCCGAGATCGCCCCCTTCACCAGACGCTGCACCTCCCCTCCGGATCAAGGTAACTCTCCGGCGGGACTACTTAGATGCCGCGCCAGAGCCGAAATCCGGGTCTTCCCCGAACAATTGTGCCGGGTGGGTCTTTATCTTCGCCGTGCAACAGAGGTACTTAATATCGGTCTGCATCCCAAGCGACCAGTGATACCCGCATTTCAGGTGGGATGGCTCATTGCCGGCTTTCCTGGTTGACCGCACCACGGCGATGTGCTCATCGGTTCCGGAATGCGATCCAGCCATGATGAGAGATTCCGGATTGGAAAACCCATACTCATCCGCTCCGCCGCTCGCCACCAACGGAACCAACTGGAACGGCTTGGTGGTAACCGCGTCATCGTCACCATCTCCGGGTCGCCCTGACAATGAGTACTGCTGCCGGGTCATCCACCCACGGAGATCGATGCGACAATGCGTCGCTTCGACTACCGACCCCCGATAGATGAATGCGCCCGGCTCCGCCCCTTTGGGGATGGTATGTTGTATTACTTTCATGTCCATAGCATGCCTAAGGTAGATATTCAAGAGGTGAAACGAAAGTTTAATCTTTGACAGCCTTGACTGCCCGTATTACCAGGAACGCCGGGGTAGCCAGGGCCGTGTCAAACGCCTGGGGGTTAATACGACGACTTCCCGGCGATGGTTTCGCCTCCAGCGTCGGTCAATGAAATCCCACCCGCGAGAGTCCACGCTGATACTCTCGAACGTCTGATGATAACTCACCAGTTCCATCCCGGGGAGCATCCGCCAGCGATATGACTCACCAACACTGAAGTACACGGATTTTGATTTTCGCTGTTCCTGAAGCATCTTGAAGGAAGATAAGGGATGGTGAATTGAAAAGATAAGCGCCCCGTCTGACCTGAGCAACTTACTGCACCGCTTGAAGAGACCATCCAGATTCCGGATATAATGAAAAGCGAGTGAACTAACCACCAGATCATACTCACCCGCTTTCGCCTTCACTCGCCGCATATCGGCATGAACGAATCTGGCGCCCGCTCTTCCTCCCGTACGATCGCCAGCATCGGTTCCAATTATCCCTGTGGCTTTGCCTCCCATCCGCACGAGCTTACGCGTCAAAAGCCTGATCCACACCGAGCTCCAGGATCTTTCGCCCACGCGCCCTCCGCGCAGGGGCTTTGACATCTTGGCCGGTCGAGTTGGTCGTTGTAGAAACTTCGCGCGTTATCCGCTACGTTCTCGCTGATAGACCCGTGCACTGACGATCAGTTCTCGACGGTTCCGGTCCTCATCCGCGTGACTCATTTCGCCCGGATCAGCACCAGCGTCTGGTCATCTTCCTGCTCCCCGAATCCATCGACCGACTTCAACAACTCCGCCCGGATCTCCACTAGCGGCCTGCTGACTTTTTCCCGAATCAGTTGCTGGATCCGCTCTTCACCAAACATCTCACCAGACTTGTTTCGACTTCGGTCAGTCGTCGGTAAGGATCACCAACAAATCGCCCGGCCCAACACTCCAGTTGAGTCTGGGCAAACGGAAAAAGTCCTTCACCACCCCCAACTGGCGGATTCTGACTCTCATGCGATGCACAGGTTTTGTCAACTCCATTAATATGTAGGGCGACGGATGCCCCGCCCCCGTGTATGTCACCGGGTGGTCAGGTAAAGCTCAAATACTCCGGTCGCATACATATCCGGGCGTTTCAGCGCATAAACCACATTATTGAGATCCGCACGGACTGTTTGCTCTGTCTTCCCGGCGGCGTTGTTTTTAGCGCTTTTAATCATCGCCATCGTACTCCCGCTCGCACCCCATGCCCGGAGACATCGGCGACAGTCACGATCACCCGCTTCTCCATCAGCATCACGTCCAGCATATCACCCACTTCGCTCGAGGGCTGACGAACTCCCCAGAATCTCCTGCTCATTGTAGAGTGTAACTTCCGGAACGAGATGATCGTGAATCTCCTTGGCAAGTTCATCTCCGCCTGAAGGTGCACCGTCTTGGCGCCTTCACCCTGATGAATATGACGAACATCACACCCGATCACGGTGCAACCACCGTCAATAACCAGTGATAGTGAAGCCAGCATTCCCGGTGGTGAGTGCCCGAGAAAAACATTCTCCAGAGATCCCCGGGACTGCAGCATTGAGGATGATCGGCGGCCAACAGTGACGTCCCTTGAAAAAAGCGTATGCCCAGCAGACCGCGATAGTTGCTGACCAGGTCAACCACCCGGCCACATCCCCAGTGCCATCCCTGGCCGACTTTTGCGACCATCAACATGGCTATCGGAGAGAAGACACAAGAAGATGGCCGTCAGCGCAATTCGCGCACGCATGGACGGATTTCGATACAGTATGGCTGAATCCACTCAGTACTCTCCATTTGGCTTGGGTTTGACGGAATATATATGATGAACCTCTTCCTGACCACTCAAACTCTTTCACTGTCTACCGTATTACTCCACGATTAGCGGAACCCGCCGCCCGTCTCCCCTGTTTTCTCCTTAGTCCGTGGCACGAGAGATCGACACTTGAACCTACTCATACGAAGGAATCGAACATGAACCATCTCGTTCTCGGCGGCACCGGCACGGTCGGCTCGGCCGTCGTCCGAGACTGCTCGCCAAAACCAGACTGTCCGCGACCTGACCCACGCTCCGGCAAGAAATCAAAAAAGCCCTCCCGTAGGGCGTAACCGGCGTAGTCGGCGATCTGACCAACCCGCTCACCCCTATGATGCCGTCTTCCAAAGGCTCCGACTCCCTTTTCCTGTTGACCGCCAACTCGATCACCGAGACGTTTGAGGCGCTCTCAGCTCTGCATGAAGCAAAGAAGCTGAAATACAAAAAGATCGTCTACCTGTCTGTGCATAACCCTGACTGGGGACGCCATGTTGCCCATTTCGGCGCCAAAGAGAATATCGAGCATGCGATCAAAGAATCCGGCATACCGTACACCATCCTCCAGCCGAACAATTTCTATCAGAACGATTACTGGTTTAAGGACCCGATCCTTCCAGTATGGCGTGCATCCTCAGCCGATCGGCGATGCAGGCATTTCGCGTGTCGATATCCGCGATATCGGCGATGCCGCCGTCAACGCCATGATCACCGACAACCACACCAACAAGACATATGCCCTGGTCGGCCCCGAAGCGGTCACCGGCAAGTCAACCGCCGAGGTTTACTCCGTTTGCAGGGAAGAGATCAAGTATGGCGGCCGATGATATGGATGCCTGGTATGAGCAGTGGAAACAGTGGATCCCGGTCTGGATGGCGTATGAATTTCGCATTATGTACGAACTCTTCCAGACGCGCGGCCTGAAAGCAACGCCGGCTCAGTTGAAGGAGACCGAAACGGTGCTCGGCCATGCTCCCCGTCGTTTCGAAGACTTCGCCAAAGAAATGATGGGCAAGTAAGAATAGTGGCTTGCTTAAGCCGAAAATCGTCATCGCGAGGCCCGCTCTCGTCGCCCCGAGCGTAGACGAGGGGTGACGAGTTGGAGCGAAGCAACCCATTCCAGAGATCGATTTGAGCGGCAGACCTCCCGGTCTGCCGTTTTCATTCGAGCCATGGGGGATGCCGGCTCGGAATCATCATGTTGTTGGGGTCGAAGGGGATGTATTTTCCGGAGAATGATTTGAATTGAGGCGGAGGACATCAGTCGGAGCATCGCCTCTATATAATGGGGCGCACTAAGAAGTACTGACAAACGTAATACGTTTTAAAGGGAGGAGATGAGAACTGGCCTTCGACTACGCTCAGGCCAATTGCATGGCACTACAAGGCGTTGCGATCCCTTTCCAATCGGGCTGAGCGAAGCCTGCCCTGAACTTGATTCAGGGTCGAAGCCCGATTCTCCACCCTGCATACTCACCCCCCCACTTTCTTCTTGCTAACTCGGACAATTTTCATCTACTTTACCGCAGGTGGGGTGATCCGCAAGGCTCACACAAAGTAATCGTCACACGCGACGTGTCGCGGCGTTGCCAGTAAGGAGAGTCGTATGAAAAAGATGATGGCTACTGTTCTGGTGGTAGTATTCGCCGCGTCGTTTCTGGTCGGCGCGTTGATCACGGAGACGAAAGCCGCTCCCCCCTGCCGGATCGTCTGCAATGGCCTCGATGGCTACCGATGCTGCAAAGTCAAAGGTGTTGAGACCTGCACCTACGATCCATCGATCGACTGCGTCAAGCCGATCTGATCCCGGGGACTTCGCAATTTGTTGTTTGAATGCAAGATTCTTAGAATCGACAGGATATCAAGTGAGACCCGAGCCCCACGATCCCCCACCCCGCCGGGCTTTAATTGAGTCTACTCTTCTGTCCTGATCCATTGTATTGAATACGTCCACCCACCGCATGTAGTCTTCGACACAAAGTAAACCGGCTTGTCAGCCAGTCGCAGAGGGCTGGTCAATACTTCGCGCTTTGGTGGCGCGGCCGCGCCAACTGCATTTGGCGCAACTACTCTTGGTACTCCCTCTTCGGTCATTTGAGCTCGATATAATGCAGAATCATACCGCACCTCGGCACCGCTCTCATCGAACCCTATCACCCTGATACCATCCGGCATATACGTCTGGGCCGCCAGATCACCTTGTATTACCCGACGCATCACTACTGAATATGATTTGTTTGCACTTCCGCCTCCCGGCCCACCCCACCCATGTCTTGAAATTACTAGAAGGGCACGTTTCTCTCTTTTGGAGAACAATTGCTTCCACCAGGGTTTGCGCGCTTCCATGGTCACCCGGTACTCTGCCTCTAACCATGGGAAATACTTGGTATACTCAATCTCAACGGAATCGTGACCATCTCCTGCCATGCTCATTCGTAAGCCACGCCCGAATCGACCGCTCATCATTTGGAAACGACCGCTATCATCGGTCAGCGCCGTAACGCCGTTGTCGTCCAGAAGTCGGACTCGAATTTCCGAAATCGGCTCTTTGGTCTCCGCATCCACTACCCTGCCATAAACGACTCCTGCTTTCAGCGTTGGCATTGGAAACAGCTTCATTCCAGCGTCATTTGGTCGGGAGTAGTCAAATGTCGCACTGTCTCTCCCGGGCCAGAGCCAAACCGGCACAATTGTGACGGAGTCGCGGCGGAGACGCAGGCCGGTGAGCTTGAGCTTCCCGTATCCAACCAACTTCAAATCCAACTGATGTAGTGTATCCTCTGCCCACACATGATAACCATCGGTCAGGATCTGGTCACCAGATGGCCAGCCTTCCCAATTCAGTTTGACTGTCGTCTTGTTCAAGACGGGATGTAGGCTATCAGGCTGATAGTACCTGAGAATGAGGAAGCATGGGTTGTGCAGGTACATGCCCGGACGAGCAGACTGGACTATCTCCTGAATTTCAGTAGAATCTATTTGGTAGTCGATAACAGACAGTGCGTGGACTTTGCCTGACGATGCGAGCACTATCGTCAGCGCAAGCGCCAACCAGGCAAACATTGTGAGCCACTTATTCCCCATCCCAACTCCTACCTATCAAGCGGCGACGTTTCTATATACAGGACGATTCTCCCACTCCCCGCGTGCAACCCGCATCCTCATCTGCGAGTCAACCAAATCCCTACAGCCCGAAACTATACCCAACCATTAGCATCGCCGTCCGCGGTGGCGATTCAGTCAATCCAGTCAGCGCCACTTTGTCCGGCGAAATTGAACCGGATACCGGAAGCTTTATTGTTTTCTCCGATAATTGACTGTAGCTGGTCCGCAATTCGATTGCCAGGAGATTGTTGCCGGTCTCTATCTCAATGCCAATTCCCAGTGCTATAGTGAAGTCAGGATTGTTGAGATTGGCGATCTCACGTTGCGATTCCCCCGTCCATGCCTCCGGATTCGCACTGACCTCTCCTTTGACGGCGAAAGCAAGGCAGGGTCCTATGAAAAACGTCGCTCCGGCACGGGAATTAAGCGGTATCCAGCCCTTAAAGAGAACTGGGCACTCGATGTAATTGAGAGTTACATCTGCCGCATACTGATTGTGAAATCTATCTGTCAGCGTCCCCTTCCCTCCTTTCGGATTGAAGATGACTTCCGGCTGAATCGAGAAGAATTGATTCATCGGTATGGTAACGAAGCCGCCGAACGGAATTCCTCCCTTGGCGCTCGTGGAGCCAAGAGACAGACTGGACTGGTTTTCCACCACCAAACCTGGAGGACCGTTCCGATAGAAGGAATTCTTTTTGAACCAGGCCGACGTATAGCCGATCTTGAACCCAACTCGCACCTGCCCCAGCGCGCCCGAAGTAGCGAAAAGCGATAAAAGCAGAAACAGAGCAAACAGCAAAACGACGCGATTTTTCATGTCATCACACCCGGTTATGGCAGAATCGCCACTCTTTCATCGTCATTTACGAGCGAAGCGAAGCAATCTATTGCGATTTTTTTTCTCCCTACCGCTGCTCACTCGGCTTCGGAAGAGAATCTGCCGACTGCTCAACCATTTTCTCCAAATCCCGCATCACTTCAGCGGTGATTCTTTCACTCCACTCTTGCCCAACTACCATGCTCTCCTGCATGAGCTGAGGCGTGAGCGAGATGGCTTTGCGCCCAACCGGAGAAGAATAAAACGCCTTCATTTCTCGAATATCTTCGAGCGTAAAGTACTTGTCGTAGATCGGAACGACCATTCGCTCCATCTCTTGAGGATCGATCTTTGACTCGAGGCGAAGCAAGTAATCTTCCGGCACTTGAGGCATGGCCGCCCTAAGTTGCTGGAACATCACTACCACAAATTGCTTGCCGAGGTTAGCGGCCCCCGTCAACTGCAGAAGTTCCGTAATCTCCGCAGCCTTGGTGCTGTCTACCAGATTATAGAGTGAGTCTATGGACGACTGGGCATGCGGCGACGGCGTCGCAGCTATGATCAGTACGATCAACGAGAGGAGTGTTGTTGTGAGATTGAAGCGCATAATTCGGTCCCCTGAGCTTTGCGTTAGTATATTGAAGGCAAGTTATCCAATTTACTCGCTCGATGCAACTCATTCGAAGTGGTGTCGCTGCGCGTCGTGCCAATTCCTTCATCGCTTCTCAAGGTAATCCAGGAAGAACTTGTGATACGGATCACGCGTAAAGGCGATTAGCCCGACAATTATCAAGTCTCTACCAACTTCTCCGCTGGCATCGACATTGAGGTCCTGATCCTTCTCATAGATCAGCACGCCCGACTGCAGGTCATACAAACGAAGCGACATATTGCCAGCTGCCCTCCCGATGACCGATCCAAGTCCGAATTTTATCGGTAAGACAAGAAGATCTGCGCCTTCAAGCGCCTCTCTAAGATGCGTGATTTTCCCCGAATCGAGAATCTGGTCCATCGTCGGGCCAAGTTTTCGTAGTTCCTTTGAATACTCGAATGCGACCAAAGTATCCAGAATTTTCGCGAAGATTGAATCGGAACTGATTTTGTTCCGGAAGGAAGCCGGTCCTACCGGATGTACGATGCCAGCGTCGGTGTACATGCTCGTAAAAAACGAATCGAGCTTGGTCTCGACCACAGGCTCCTCGTAGATGATCGGCATGATTGCTACGGTCAGAGGCAGACTGTCACTCTTCGGGCGATATTGCTTGTTTTCGTACTTCTTTGCGAAGGTCGGTGAAGATATGGCGACAACTATTGTCAGGACAAAAGTGATTCGTTTCATGCTTCTCCTGCTCTCAAATACTTTCGGTTGTGTTCTACTATCATTCTGCGTCGTACCGACGCGGAGTGGCTGGCGCCGAAGCAACCTCAAAGACCCACCCTAAATGGTGGGCCAACTGCCACCCGGGCATGCTCCACGCAATTCGCGACAGTCTGATTCTAATCGCTACACTCTCCTGCATGTATCCGAAAATACGTCCCTACATCGAGGTACCACCAGTAACCATCGATGAAAAACTTAGGGACATCCTCTTCATAGAGTTGATAGATGAGTGCCTGCACGTCTGAGCGAACGCTCCGGTCTTCCCACATGGCGTGTCCTTTAGCGAAGGATTCGAACTTTCCACTGACTGTGTCCAATCCTGTGCAGAAGACGCCATATTCAGTGTTGAAAGGAACTTGAACTGTGTCGAATGTATTCGTGTCGGGTTCGCACGGGGACTCGAATTGATAGTGATCAACGATTGTCAACCTGTACGTTTCTTCAATCGACTGCACACTGAAGAAACGTTCATCAAGTGCGGATTCATAGCCTGGATCGACAAGAGTATCTTCGGAACAGTCCCAGGCCGGCCATCTTTCCAAATACATCCGAGTAGTACTAGGCGTAGCTAATTGCAATTTTCCATTGCTTACACAGATGAGCGCGTATCCTCCCCAGCGACAAACCGTGCCACATCGCAGGCGATACTTCAACTCCAGGAAGTGGTCGAAGAGCACGGTTAAGCTGTCCAATCCGGTGTACCCTTCAATACAGATCCTTTGCGAATCGAGTTCGCAGTGGAGTCGACTTTTCCACAAGTCGCGATAAACGTGTACTTGCTTGGGTTCTCCCTCAAAAGACTTCAAAGTGACTACGAGATTATCGTCCTCAAACCTGCCGGTGGTCTGAGCGCAAAGGAGATTTGGTAAGATGACCAGCACGAGCGTCATGGTCACCACTTCCAAATACTTCAATCTATTCCCCGCCAATTCGTCACCCTTCATGTTTTGACCGCAATGTGAGCCGAGCGATTCCGGTCTGCCAGCAGTCGTGTCAGGTCCGAAAACGGATCTGACCTACGAAGCCCCCCTACACCCCCAGCTTTTTCAGCGTCTCCGGGATATCTCTGAATGTCCGGCAGGCGTGGGCGCCGGATTTGGCCAACTGCTCTAACTTCTCTTTCGCCGTTCCCATCGTCCCCTCGACAATCGCGCCGGCATGCCCCATCCGCTTTCCGGGAGGCGCAAAAACGCCGCCGATCATCACCAGCACCGGCTTTTTCATTTTCGGAATGATCATCGTCGCGCGCTCTTCATATACGCCGCCGATCTCGCCGCACATCACCACCGCCTTGGTCTTCGGGTCCTCTTCGAATTTCCAGAGGATCTCATCAAATGTCGACCCAAGCACCGGATCGCCACCGAGGCCAACGCAGGTCGTCTGGCCGTAACCGGTCCGTGTCAGCGTGTCGGCGACATAATAGGTGATGGAGCCGGAGCGTGAGACGGTCCCGACCCGACCGGGCTGGAACGCGATATCCGGCATGATCCCAAGATTCGCTTCGCCGGGCGTGATGACACCGGCAGTATTGCCGCCGATGACGGTCGCTTTGGCGCGGACCGCTTCTTCGCGGACATAGAGCATATCGTGAATCGGAATATGTTCCGGGATGACGACCAGGAACTTGATTCCCGCGCGTATCGCTTCGATCGCCGCTTCTTTGACGGCTGCGGCCGGAAGGAAGATCACAGAGACATCGGCGCCGGTCTGCTTGACGCATTCGCCGACCGTATCGAAGACCGGTTTTCCGGCGACAGTCGCGCCGCCTTTGCCCGGCGAGGTACCGCCGACGATCTGCGTGCCGTAGGCGAGCATCCGCTCGGCATGGAATTTCCCCGCGCCTCCGGTCATTCCCTGGACCATTACTTTGCTATGCTTATCGACTAGGATTGCCATATTCTATTCCTTCTGAGATTCCCTCATCCGACGCTTCGCGCCACCTTCTCCCAGAGGGAGAAGGGAAATTTTCCCCTCTCCCTTTGGGAGAGGGTGCCCGAAGGGCGGGTGAGGGTCATTCCAAAAATTACTTGCTCGCCTCTTTTGCCAATTCCACCGCGCGCTTGGAGATCTCTTCGATCTCCGTCTCGATCCCGTGGAACTCGACATGTTTGAACAGCGCCGGATTCTCTTTCTTTGCTTCCTCGAAGATCCGCACCCCCTCTTCCCACATATTGCCGGTCATCCGCATGACGATCGGCTTGGAGAGGCCATGATTCTTGAGGAACATCACCACACCTTTGGCGAAATCATCGCACCGGGAGATACCGCCGAAGCGTGCGCCGAAGATCGCTTTCACATTAGGGTTCTCATCCAACAGCACCAACATTTGGGCGATACGCTCGGGAGTCGGGCCGCCGCCGGAATCCATGAAATTCGCCGGCTTGCCGCCGTAATATTGAATGAAGTCGTTCCCCATGATGCCGAATCCGGCTCCGCCGGGGAACATACCGATATCGCCATCGAGATCGAGATACGGTATCCCCTGCGCCTGGGCGACCTGCTCGCGCTCGGTCATCTCCCCTTCTTCGTGCCGCTTTTCGATCCCCATCGATTTCAGGTCAGCGTGACGGAAGACCGCGTCATCATCGAGTGACACGCGCGCATCCGCGGCGATCAACTTTCCATCGCCGGTCAACACCAGCGGGTTGATCTCGACCAGTTTGGCATCGTACGCCTTGAACATGCGGTAGAGATTGACGATGATATCGGCGGCCGGACGAAGCAGCTCCGATGGCATGCCGATCTGTTTCGCCATCTCGAGCGCCTCAAAACCATAGAACGGCTGCTCGACAGAAAGTGAACGCTTGAAGATCTTTTCCGGATGTTTTGCGGCGACCTCTTCGATATCGACGCCCCCTTCGCCCGATGCGATCACCACCAACTTGTAGTTGGCGCGGTCGATCGTCACCCCAATATAGAATTCACGCTTGATATCAAGTTTCGGTTCGATCAGGAGCATCTCAACCGGATACCCTTTGATCGTTAATTTCAGGAGATCAGCCGCGATTTTCTCTGCTTGTGCGGGTGTGTCGGCCAGTTTGATACCGCCGGCTTTGCCGCGTCCGCCGATTAATACTTGCGATTTGAGAACGACCGGCCCGCCCAACTGCTCGACGGCCGATACGACTTCATGCGGATGCCGGGCAAGCCGGCTATCGGAAAGCGGGATCTTGAACTTGCGGAAAAGTTCCTTCCCCTCAAACTCATACAATCTCATGCCTGCAACCTTTCTTCTGCGAAGCGCGCACGTTGGCGCTTGTGCCAACAATCACAAACTCCGACAATCTACTCGATTTGCGGGGTAAGTCAATAGTAATTGGATTGGGGTAATTATCGACGCAACAGCGAGTTACGAGAGTCGTTGGGGGTCCAGCGAAAAATCAAACCGAATTACTCGATCTTAGCCGAATCACCAGTTTCGCCGGAAACGCTGTCGGGTAGCTCGGGCTCCATGATCACTGGCTCCGTCAGATCGGACGGAATCGAAAACCGCACTCCCCCATTATGAAACTCCACTCGCCGTTTGGCCGGGTTGAGTGAACCCGGTTTCTGGCACTGCTTTGGCGCGCCGCGACGAGTTGGAAAGCCATTGCTGCCGCTGCTATCCGCAATGGGGAAATAGTCCAGCACATTGGTCGAGATATACAACTTCTCCCCGGTCGCACTCGAAACAACATTATCGGTGCAATCCTCCCACAAGAAGTAGATCGCCACTGAGGTATCGACCATCTTCACGACATGCTCGTTCGACACGATCAACCGCACCAAAGATGCCTGTCGATCCAAACCGTAACATCTGGCCGGCTCCTGATTAGTGATCCCTTCCGCCATGCCCACAGTCTGCCACAGGGTCTGCGGTAATCCGGGTTTTTTGCTGCGATCGAGCGGCCGTGCACTGAAGTAATCCCAGCCGCAGGAATCATAAATCTCCCCCGGCAACGCCCCAATGATAGTCAGGTACTGATTCGAGGTTGCGATCTTGAAATCAAACCCCGCCGCCAACTGACCGGTGGATTGCAGCGAAACATCGATAGTATCGACAAACCTCCCCAATCGCGCGTCGATACGCTCGACCCGAATGATCACTCTCGCCGTATCACTAACTGCCGAATCGGCCGCCATGATATCGATCAACGTATCATCGGCGCCAGCTCGACTTGCGATCAAGCCGATCATCATTGTCAACAGGAGGTATCTTTTCATGGGTATAAAAAACCCCGCCGTCCAGCGGGGTTTCATAAGTTTGGTGTCAGGTTACTTGACCACCTTGAATGTATACGGGCCGTTCCAGGTCGGTCTGTGCGGCTCGGGCTCAGTAGCCTCGGTCACCATCATCCAGTTACCGCCCGGCTCGAAGAACGACGAATCGACAGCCAGCGTACCGGCATTCGGAACGATCACATCCATCGAGTAAGCTTTCATGTTCTCATGCGGCATATACTTTTTGTACATGATATGCGCCATGAAACCCATGACATCCGGTAGAGTCCCGTCCCAGTTGTCGGTCACCGCGGCGTTGAGCACGTCAAACGTTTTGCTCCCTGCATACGGTCCCCAGGATTTGACATCACCTTTCGTGTTGTCCATCCCCTTGCCGCTGTCGGCAGGATGGGAGATCGACTTAATAGTCGAATCGGGAGAGTAGAACTTGAAGCCGATCGACAGGCCCCTCCGCTCTATCTCGTTGGTGATATAAACATCGAAAGTAACTTTCTGCCCCGCCTTGATCGTCGTTGCATCGACCGCTCCCGGTCCCGAGATCTTCATGGATACATCCGCCGAATACGCCATCCCTGCCATCAGCACCAGGCTCATCACCATCAATGCTGCCATTCGTTTCATAAACATGCGTTCTCCCGTTCAAGTGTAAACGTGTAGTTAGCTTCTTATACTCTTAAGTAGTGAATTGTTATACTAATACCGACACGGTTCGTCTGTCAAATACTTTATCGACTCGCACCGTAGTTCCTAATTCCTCTTTGATCAACAAGTTGCATTCAATTGGCCGAAGTCATCGAGGCTGACATTGCGTCAATACCTGACCATAGCGGGCACTCCGGTCCGCATTCTGCGGTTATAAAGTTATCCGCCGAATCGACAATCCCTTCCCCCTGCAAACGTGTACTCGGATAATCCACAAGTACTTATCTCGCCTTTTTGTTTGACTATACGGGTCGCAATCTCTATGTTCACCCGACGAATACGAAAGGACCTCTATGAGCACTACTGCTGTCAGCAAAGCACGAACATTCCCTCTCGTGCTTATTTCCTCGTCCATCGGTAAGAAGTTCCTGGTAGCAGTGACCGGATTCATCTCCTTCGGATATATCATCGGTCACATGCTGGGTAACCTCCAGATCTTCGCCGGCCAGAACCAGATCAACATGTATGCCGAAGCCCTGCACAGCCTCGGACCACTTCTTTGGGTGATCCGCGCCGTGTTGTTGGCCGCCTTTATCATTCATATCTGGCTCGGTCTCCAGCTCAAGCTGGAAAACATGGCGGCACGTCCGGTCAATTATACCAAGCAGGATCCACAGAAGTCGAAACTCTCCGGCCGAACCATGTGGTTGACTGGCCTGATGGTCCTCGCCTTCTTTGTCTACCATGTCCTGCATTTTACCGCTCGGACCACCGATGCCCGCTTCGCCACCTTGGCTCTTGATGCCGAAGGGCGTTACGATGTCTACTCGATGGTGATCCTGGGATTCCAGCAGATCCCGCTCGCCATCTGCTACATCATCGCTGTCGGCCTGCTCTGTTACCATTTGAGCCATGGGCTGTACAGCATGTTCCAGTCGCTCGGACTTAACAGCAGCGACTCCAATCCTAAACTGGAACGATGTGCCGTTTTGCTGTCGATCCTGATCTTCCTCGGCTATGCCTCGATCCCGGTGGCGGTTCTCGCCGGCTGGGTCCAATTGCCGGGAGGAGGATACTAAAATGCAACTCAACGCTAAGATCCCGTCTGGCCCGCTCGCTGAAAAGTGGGACAAACATATCACTGAGCTGAAACTGGTCAACCCGGCCAACAAGCGGAAATACAGTATCATTGTTGTCGGCTCCGGACTCGCCGGCGCCTCAGCCGCCGCGTCGCTTGCCGAACTCGGCTACCAGGTCAAATGCTTCTGTTTCCAGGATTCCCCCCGCCGCGCGCACTCGATCGCCGCGCAGGGCGGTATCAATGCATCGAAAAATTATCAGAATGATGGCGACTCTATCTATCGCCTCTTTTATGACACCATCAAAGGCGGCGACTTCCGCTCCCGCGAAGCCAACGTCTATCGTCTCGCTCAGGTCTCCGGAAGTATTATCGACCAGTGTGTGGCGCAAGGCGTCCCCTTCGCTCGCGAATACGGCGGACTCCTCGCTAATCGGTCATTCGGCGGAGCGCAGGTCTCGCGCACATTCTACGCCAGAGGTCAAACAGGTCAGCAACTTCTGCTTGGCGCGTATCAGGCACTCGCTCGTCAGATCGGTCTTGGTGCCGTACAGATGTACAATCGCACCGAAATGGTCGACCTGGTCGTGGTCGATGGCCACGCCAAAGGAATTGTCGTTCGCGACCTGGTCACCGGCAAGATCAGTTCACACGCCGCCGATGCCGTTGTGTTGGGAACTGGCGGTTACGCCAACGTCTTTTTCCTCTCGACCAATGCCAAAGGATGCAATGTCACGGCGAACTATCGCGCCTACAAGCGCGGCGCTCTGTTCGCCAATCCCTGTTTCACGCAGATCCATCCGACCTGTATTCCCGTGCATGGCGAATATCAGTCGAAACTGACGCTCATGTCCGAATCGCTCCGGAACGATGGTCGCGTCTGGGTCCCCAAGGCCAAAGGCGACAAGCGGAATCCTGGACAGATCCCCGAATCAGAACGCGATTATTATCTGGAAAGAAAATATCCTTCCTACGGCAACCTTGCGCCGCGTGACATCTCGTCCCGCGCCGCCAAGGAAGTTTGTGACGAAGGACGGGGCATTGGTGAAACCGGCCTTGGCGTCTATCTCGACTTCTCCGACTCCATCAAACGTCTCGGCAAGTCGAAGATCGAAGAACGCTACGGCAACCTCTTCGAAATGTACGAGAAGATCACGGCAGACAATCCGTATGAAACCCCGATGCATATCTACCCGGCGCCGCACTATACGATGGGCGGACTCTGGGTCGATTACAACCTGATGAGCAATATCCCTGGCCTGCATATCATCGGCGAAGCCAACTTCTCCGATCACGGCGCCAACCGCCTCGGCGCGTCGGCCCTCATGCAGGGACTGGCCGATGGTTACTTCGTCCTTCCGTACACTATCGGCGACTATCTCGCCACCTCTGCCAAAACCAAAGTGACAGCAGATAATCCCGCGTTTAAACAGGCCGAAGAAGCCGTTACCACCAAAACCAAAAAACTGCTCGCCGTCAACGGAAAGCGGACAGTTGATTCGTTCCATCGTGAACTTGGACTCTTGATGTGGGAGAACTGCGGCATGGCCCGCAACGATGCCAGCCTCAAGACTGCACTCAAACGGATACCGGAAATTCGCGAAGAATTCTGGAAAAACGTCACTGTCCTCGGCTCCAACGAAGAATACAATATGTCGCTGGAAAAAGCCGGCCGCGTGGCCGATTTCCTGGAGTTCGCTGAACTGATGTGTACCGACGCTCTGGATCGCGATGAATCCTGCGGCGGACACTTCCGCACCGAACACCAGACCGCCGAAGGTGAAGCTGAACGCAACGATGCCGATTACGCCCATGTCTCCTGTTGGGAGTTCACCGGTGATGGCAAAAAGCCGAACTTCATCAAGGAAGCCCTCAACTTCGAAACTGTCCACCTCCAGACAAGGAGTTATAAGTAATGAAACTGACCCTGCATGTCTGGCGGCAGAAAAACCGCGACGATAAAGGGCACATGGAGATCTACGAAGCTCCCCATGTCAGCCCCGAAATGTCTTTCCTTGAAATGCTCGATGTGGTCAACGAAGATCTCACCCTCAAAGGGAAAGACCCGATCCATTTCGACCATGACTGCCGCGAAGGCATTTGCGGCATGTGCTCGATGGTGATCAACGGTATCGCCCATGGTTCACAGCCCGGCACCACCGTCTGCCAACTCCACATGCGCCATTTCAAAGATGGTGATCATGTGTATATCGAACCCTGGCGCTCCCGTGCTTTCCCGATCATCAAAGATCTTGTGGTTGACCGCAGCGCCCTCGACCGGATCATCGCCGCCGGCGGCTTTGTCTCCGTCAATACCGGCGGAACTCCCGATGGCAACGCACTGCCGATCCCGAAAGACAACGCTGAACGCGCTATGGATGCCGCCGCTTGTATCGGCTGTGGCGCCTGCGTGGCGGCCTGTCCGAATGCATCGGCGATGCTTTTCGTCTCGGCAAAGGTCGCTCATCTCGCTTACCTGCCGCAAGGTCAGGTCGAGCGGGAACGTCGCGTCACCGCTATGATCGCGCAGATGGATGCCGAGCAGTTCGGCGCCTGCACCAACCATTATGAGTGCGAAGCTGTCTGTCCGAAGAGCATCTCGGTCGACAACATCGCCAAACTCAATCGTGAATACGCCCGCGCCCTGAAGACTCGCGATTACAAGATCGCCGGCGGCGGACTCTGACGATTATGCAAACGATAGCGTGAATTGAGAACAAGGCTACTCTGAGCGGTAGCCTTGTTTTTTTTTTCGGCTCTGAAGGAGGTACATGGTGAAAGGAAATGAAAAGATCATCGGCATGCTTAATGAGATGCTGTCCGACGAACTAACCGCCGTCAATCAGTATATGGTCCATTCCGAAATGTGCGACAACTGGGGCTACACTCGGCTCCACAAGGCGATGGAAAAGCGGGCCATCGATGAAATGAAACACGCCGAAAAACTGATCGCCCGCATCCTCTTCCTTGAAGGGACTCCCGATGTCAGTACATACGGCAAGATCACGATCGGCGCCGATGTGCAAAAGCAGATGACCAATGATCTGAAAGCCGAATCCGGAGCAGTCGTGGCCTACAACAAATCTGTAAAGATGGCCCAGGATGCCGGTGACAACGGAACCCGCGAACTGCTTGAATCAATTCTCAAGGACGAAGAAGCTCATCTCGACTGGCTCGAAGCTCAGAACGACCAGATTGCGCAAATGGGCATTCAGAATTACCTCGCCGAGCATATCAAAGAGTAGTGTTGGCCACTTAAATTTCAATTGAACGGCGGTGATGAAATTCACCGCCGCTTTTTTATCCCGTGCTGCGGAAACGTGATCAAATTCACTTGACAGACCTTAGAACGGAGATATTATTGACGACAACTAAGTGAAAATGATTTTCATTTGCATTTAGACCACGCAATTGAAAAGTGAGGTAACATGAGCTGTCAACAACTAGCTGTCGTCCTTCTAAGTAGCTGCTATGCAGCAGGACTGGCCAATGCACAACCCTCCGATACTGAGTCGTCAGAGACCTCCGAGACTCTAGACCAATGGGAGTATCAGATCTCCTTTGCCTACCCACTCTCTGAGCGAACTGAGATCGCAGTAGCCCAAGATTTCTGCCAGTTGGAGAGATCTTCTCTTTCCTGGTCCTGTATCCACCTAACGCTGTCGCACCAGTTAACCAATGGCACCGTCGCCGGACTCTCCCCTTCTCTGTCATTCGACTTCGAACGCGCCGTCGATCATACTGCCGGGAGTGTTCTAGTTAGCCAGATAGCGCTGGATCATCAGCGCGGTAATTTCTCCTTCACTGTCGCGCCGTTCCATGAGCATGGCTGGGCGCCGGGCTCTCTCTCGTCGCACAGTGCCGGAGTTGATTGCTTTGCATTCCAAGCCTTCACCGACCGTCTTTCCGCTGGAATAGAATCGCACTGGAAGGTTGATCTCAACCATGACGACCCGACCGTGGATGATCTCTATATCGTCCCGGCCGCATCACTGACTTCCGGGTCGCTCTCGTATTCGCTCGGACTGGCGATTGGCTTGAACGAAGGCTCCGGCGAGCCATTAGTACGATTTGCATTGGGGATGTCTTTATAGAAAACAGATAACGAATTCAGCCGGGCGGATCAATGAAAGCAAACGAACGAATTTATGAGGTGACCGAATGTTCGTTGTCATGAATCGAATGGGAGTCCCTGCCGACCTTCGCGAAAAGTTCGAGCAGGCATTCCTCACCCGGGCGAAGGCTATCGACCGTCGTCCCGGCTTTATCCGGGCGGAGATACTCAGACCAACCAGCGGCGATGAGTACGTCATTATGTCTCATTGGGAATCCGCCGCCGATTTCGAGGGATGGGTCAAAAGCGAAGAGTTTGCCGAAGGACACCGTCGCATGGGTGACTTCAAGGATGAAAACGGAAAAGTCCGGCTCACGTCGCAGGTCGTGAAGTATGAAGTCTTCGCCACCTGAGCCGGATCTTTCTCAGAGAACATCGGTCATGGGGTCACCTACTCGCCCGGGACTGCTCGGCCGCATCCGGCAATTCCTGAGACAATTCAAGCAGGATATCCGCACCCCCTTGCCGGGCTCAACCGGGAAACCGCTTTGGGCACGGATACGAGCGCGTGTCGGCTATCTCTATCGAAAATATGGCTGGAAACTGGTAGCCGGCGTGGTCGCCTATTATCTGGTCCGCGACACTGTGCTCTATATCATTCTCCCCTACTTGATCGCCAAAAGACTGATCGACTGATTCTTGATACGTAGCCCAGGTTCCTCGACGACCTCTTGGTCGGAGAGCGAACCTGGGATATGTTTCTCCCCTTACAACTCCAACCGCTCCCCATCCTTCGCCACAATCAGATTATTCACCCCCGCCTCTTTCGCCTTCCTCTCGATCTGCTCCACTGCCTTCTCCGAGACCACATGCGAAACGACAAACTGCCCAACCTTCAATCTCGGTGCGTCCGCGATCAGATCATCCAGACAAAGATGCGCCGACTCGATCACGACATAGTTATGATTATCCAGATGCGGCCGAACATCCTGGTAACTCCCGATATCCCCCGAATGAAACAGCGTTTTCCCGCCAACGTGAATATCCAATGAGAATGCCTGTCCACGATTTGCCAACCCCTTCGCTTTCCCTTCGTCTGTATATTTCGCCAGGTGCGAATTGGCGATTGCCCGAATCGTACACTCCCCTTCTACCAGAGGCCCTTCGCTATACCCGACGACTTTCATTTCAAAAGGGAAATTCTCTCTGAACAGATACATCGATGGAAGATAGCTCAGGAACGGCTCGACAAACTCCTCCGGGAGAAAAAACTGAACCGGTTCGGTCCGCTTGAGCAGTTTCAGCATCTGGATCAACATCGGCATTTCCGCCACATGATCCGGATGGGTATGCGTGACTATCACTCTGTCTATCTTGAGCGGGTCAAAACCTTCCTGCAGAAATCGCTGACTGAACGACCCACCGCAATCAATGACTATCAGGCTTTCCCTGACCTTCAACACATGCGAGGTCGTCGCGCGGTTCGCCATCGGCACCCCCGCCGATGTGCCGAGAATGGTGAATGAATTTGGAGTTTGAGTCATGCAAGAAATCGCGTTTCTGTGTATGAAGACTTTATCAAGTTATTGCGAGGAGCATGCGAGCAGAGCGAGCGGCCGACGAAGCAACCTATTAGTATTTGCGCGGCAGACGTCTCCGTAGGCCCGTCCCATTTTCTGCTTCTGGCGAAACGTCGGTGGTGTTAGTTCACCACCTTCTTCAACCGCTCCAGCGCCTCCACACAGTCATCTCTCGATACATCCAGGTGCGTCACAAACCGGATCTTCCGCGGCCCGAATGGTATCCCCAGCACATCCACTTCCTTCATCTTCGAGCAGATCACATCGGAGTTCTCCGGAGTGGTCAACTGCAGAACGATGATATTCGTCTCCACCCGGCTCATATCGATCGTGAAGCTTTTGAATTCGCTCAGTCCCTGCGCCAGCAATTTGGCGTTGGCATGGTCCTCCGCCAGTCGCGGGATATTGTTTTTCACGGCATACAGCCCGGCGGCTCCAAGTATCCCAACCTGACGCATCGCCCCGCCAAACAGCTTCCGCTCCCGGAGGCACTTGGCGATAAGTTCTTTCGACCCGACAATCATCGACCCGACCGGCGCCCCCAAACCTTGGAGAGACAGACCGATATCGTATCAAACGGCTCTGTCAATTCGGGCAGAGACATCCCGGTCGCGACATGCACATTCCATATCCGCGCCCCGTCCAGGTGCAACGTCAGCCCAAACTCATCGCAAACCTCGCGCACCTTGAGAATCTCCGCTTGCGGAAGGATCGTCCCGCCGTGCCGATTGTGCGTATTCTCCAGCGCCACCATCTTGGTTTCGGGGACATGCAGATTTTTCGGCCGGACATTTGCGCGCACCACCTCGGCGGTGATCATCCCTCGTTCCGTAGTCAGAAGATTGACCAGCAGTTGCGAATGAACCACTGGCCCGGCCACCTCGTAGTTCACGACATGGCACTCCCGCTCGCACAGAAGCTCCCAGCCACGCTGCGAGGTCGCTTTGAGGCAGATCTGGTTGGCCATCGTCCCCGATGGCAGATAAAGCGAAGCTTCCCGGCCAAACAGCTTGGCGACATACGCCTCAAGCTCTTTGATAGTCGGGTCATCGCCAAAAACGTCGTCGCCGACCTCGGCGGTAGCCATCGCCTGGCGCATTGCCGCAGACGGCCTGGTCACGGTATCAGAACGAAGATCGATTGTTTTCATAGCCTGCAGTATATGTCAAGTTCTCTCCTCTGACCACTTTTTTCCCGCCCCACATCTTCCTCTTCCTTTTCCCATGCCGTCTCTTCCCAGCGAAAGTTGGGATCCAGACATCCAGTCAACTCTGTATTACTTCTGCTAGTGCTTCTCTCAACTCCGCATTAATAGAGAGGCTCATTTAGAGTGATGGGGCCCTCGGTTCATCCCTGAAATATTACATTCGCTAGAAAGTGCTGTTTTTGAGACCAACTCAGGATTAACTATCTCACTCGCTGACAACCACCTGGGAATCACCGCTTGTGATCACCTCAGCGGCTTGTATAAAAAAAGCCGCCCGAAAAGGCGGCTTTTTAGTCTTGGATAGGGTGCGATTACTCGGCAGGGGTCACGTTGAATGCTTTCAACCCCTGGTCGGTCTTCGAAATGTCGCAGATAACTTCCTGTCCCTCTTTTAGGGTCTTGAACCCCTGCATGTTGATGGCAGAATGGTGAACATAGACATCTTGTTCATCCGTTTCGCACGAGATGATCCCCCATCCAGTGCGGTCGTTAAAGTACTTGACCTTGCCTTTCGACATGTAGATTTCCTCCAAAGGTTGCTGGAGTTTATAGATCCCTCTCAGTAAAAATTATACAGCCAAGACCGATTTCATGCCAGAAAAATCTAGCGGTCCTATAACATTTTTTGAAGAATTGTCATCACTAACCCCGAGAGGATCGGCACGGAAATGTTATCATCCACCCCCAACGGTTTCGCCTCAATCACCGTAGCAACCACTGCTCCGGCCGCCCCAACCGGGAAAGAAATACCCGGCACAAGCCAGGCGATGAAAAGGGTTGCCACCAGACAGGCCGCAGATCCCTCGTACGATTTTGACCCGAACCGATGCCGCCCAAAGCGACGGCCTATCAATGCGGCAACCGCATCCCCCAGAAAAACAAAGGCAAGTGCCGCAATGGCTATCGGTTTGGAATATAAAGCGATGGTACAACAGCAGGCGAGAAAAACGTAGCTCGCGCCGGTCCAGTCTCCATGCTGCTCATGTGACCGGATCATCCGGCCAAACAGCTTCCCGAAAAAACCAGTCCAGAGCCACCACCCCCGAAACCGGGAGATATCGGTCGCAATGACCAAAACGGTAAATGGGAGCAATATCCAAAGGGCGGTCGACTTTTCCAGTCCGAGCAGGTAATACCCCCCCGGTATGGTCAGTCCGCCAAGGTGGGTCGTCTTGCGCCAAAGCTCCTGGACGAAGCTGATCTGGTCCCGTGGCTCGCCCCCAGGGCGGTCAGACGGGCTATTTGACTCGGTATGCAAGCGGCTCCATTACCAGTTTCTTGGGGAGTCCAGAGATCCTGACATGGTACCGTTTGAACAGATCATCCCGGATCTTCCAGAAGCCGGACATATGGTATTCCTTGGTGAGTCGAGTCGTGATCTCAACTCGCGCATCATCGAGTGACTTAGATTGCTCGTTTTTCAGCAATTTGATAACATGGAACCCATACCTGGTTTTGATCGGCTCCGAAACCTCACCGGGCGCAAGCACCCGAGCGGCCCCGTAAAAACTGCTGTCGACATCATCCGGCCCGATATTCCCCAGATCGGCCAACTCTTCTCTGACCGTCTCTTCGCCGGTATAAAACTCGCGTGCCAGCTCCATGAAGTCCACTCCGGCTCTTGCCTGGTCGCGCACAAAGATTGCGATCGATGAATCCTTGGTCAAAATATGCTGTACTGTCAGTGGTTTATTCACTTCAAACTGCTTGGGGTGACTACGGTAGTAGTGTTCGATCGCCGAATCGGTCGGCTGATAACTCAGGTCGAACCACTGCTGCATCATATACGCTTTCGATTCCTGATGCCTGATCTCTTTGAGCTTGGCAGCCACCTGCGGCAACGTATCCATCCGCTCTGCTTTGGCGGCCTGGACCACCGCAAACTGGCGCGCCATCATGCTGAATACGTCACGCTTCTGGTCGGGGGTGGTATTCCAAACCCGGAGGCGTCGCTTGACCGTCTCCTCTGCATTGCGCATGGTAAGCACATCGACTGTGTCGACACCATTCACTATACCAAACCAGAGTGAATCCGTCGTGTGATACAGATTGGAGTCGAGCAATGTTTCATTTAAGACAAAGGTCACATTACGACCAAGACTGTCGAAGAGGAACCCCGCGCGGCTTCGCATCTTATCGCTTAACAACTGCTGGGAAACCGTGTTATATACTACCGAATCGGTCAGCGGCCGGATCCCCGGCTCGCGTCGACTGTGCAAGTAAAGGATATGCCAGCCATCCTGATCCCGATACGGCTGGCTGTAGCTCCCCGGAGTAAGTCCAAACGCGATAGAATCAAACGGCGGGTGGAATTCACCTCTTCCGGCCAGTCCAAAGTAACCGTTGTCCTGCTTTGCCGACGAGGCATGAGAGAACTGGTATGCCGCCTCTGCAAATGACATTCCGGAATCCAGCTTCTTGTGCACCCACTCCACATACTCCTGGGTCGAACGCTGAATCACCGATTCCGGCATGATCCGATAGCTCGATGAATCGGGTCCATTCAGGAGGCCAGCTTCCGTCGAAAGGATATGCGAGATCTCAACTTGTTCTTTCGCTTCGAATCGCTGCTTGTTCTGCTCGTAAAATGCCGCAATTTCGGAACTGTCTACGCTGATTCCGGCAAGTCTGGATTCCATGTAATTATAGAGGAAGAGCGCATTGCTGCGCGTCCGGTAACTCCAGTTAGCATGGAAATGTTTGGCGATATCGAGCGAATCGGCCTCGAAACCGGTCAGCGTGTCGATCAGGATGCTGTCGACAAACCCTTTGAGTGCGGAATCAGGCACTTCGCCGCCCAGGGGCACAAGCATGCTCTTTTGGAGCTTCTGTGTGAGGTCGGCCAGCGTTAACTGGTAACCATGGTCGGCTCGCGCGATAACCCGTTGCTGTTCGGATGCGGTGTTCATCTGCGGACCGCCCCCGCCACAACCGGTATTGCTGAGGATGATCAAACTAAGGAGTAATGCTGAAATAGCCAGGCGCCGAATCTTCATTTTCTTCTCTTCCTCTGGTACGTAAAGGGCGCAAATTACATCCCCAGAGGAGAAAACTCAAGCGCAAATCTCAGACCCCGACAAGCTGGTCCCGCTCTCGGTCCGCATTCATCCCCCCCTTTTCGGCGGCGAAACGATTCAGCACGATCGAGAACGAGGTCCCCTTCCCTTCGCGTGAATCCACACTCAAGTGGAGCCGAAGGGCCGTGCAGATGCGGTGGACTATCGCCAGCCCAAGCCCGGTGCCGTGCGTCTTGGTCGAATAGAACGGCTGGAAGATCTTCTCTTTGTCTTTGTCGCTGATCCCTGGGCCATCATCGATGACCCGAAGTTCTACCGTCCCGCGGGCATGATCCTCGAATATCCGGAAAACGACCTGGCCGCCGGACGCACCGAATGCTTCACAGGCATTGATCGCCAGGTTCATTAGCACCTGTTTGATCAGGTTCTCATCGCCGACCGCATACACGATCGAGGATTCTGATTCGAACCTCAGCTTGATGGAATCACGGAATGATTCGTGGTGTTTGGTGAGTTCGATCACATCACTGATGATGTGACAAAGTTCCACCTTGTTGTAGGTCGGACGGTTGACTCGAGCGTACGAAAGGAAGTCCGTTAAGATCCTGCTGAGACGGTGGGATTCCTTGACGATCAACTCCATCAGGCGAGCATTTTCGCCGACAGGTTTGATATCTCGTGCCAGAACCTCTACCGACCCCGAAATAGCGGCCAGCGGGTTTCGTATTTCGTGCGCGATTGAGGCAGACAGTTCGCCGACCGCCGCCAACCGATCGGCCGCTCGTGCCTTCTGCTCCAACGCCTTGGCATCCGTCAAGTCAGTAAAGATGGCGATCACGCCGCGGATCCCCTTCCCTTCGTCGGTGAGGATCGAGATCGACAGCCCCAGCGGCACAGTTGCCCGGGGGATCGTGACGATATCGATCTCCATGCGCGGAAGGTCATGCCCGTATCTGACCGCTTCCATCAGGCATTGCGAAAGTCGCGGCATCCGCTCGGCAAACACCTCCTCGCACCGCATCCCGCGAACCTCTTCCTCACGGTAGCCGAGGATCTTCTCTGCCGCCCGGTTGAAGTATATGATATATCCGAAAGGATCTATCGTCAGCAACCCGGAGTTGAGATGTTTGAGGATGTCGTCTGTTTCCAGTCGGGCTCGCTTGAGCGCGAGCGATGCATCTGCCAGCTTGCGGTCCTGATGGCTCAGTCGTTCTGCCAGATAACCGGAGATAAATGCCACCAGATAGAAGATCAGGATATGCAGGAATATGGAATAGAAAACGTAATCCTGGGTGGAGAAGATCGTGCGCAAAGCCTGCATGTTCAGGTCGCTGCTGACGTTCTGACTGAGACCAAGCCAGATGATGAACGCATACGCGCCTGAAACCAGCGAGGCAACCACCAGCGTCCCAACCAGTCGATATGCCAGTGCGGCCGATACAATCGTCAGCAGGAAGAGCGCCGAAAAAGGAGAATTGACATTTCCGGTCGCATAGATCACCCCGGATTCGATCCAGATCTCCAGTAGAAATTGCAGAGCGATCAGTACCTGCGTGACCGTTTTCAGCGAGAATCGTTTTTCCAGAGAGATTGCGGCCGTGAAGCCAAGCGTGCAGACCGAATAGAGAATGAGCTGGACCTGCAGGTAGCCCGGATTCCCCATCCAAAAGGCGACGATAGCCAGCAGGATAATGTACGAGGCGAGCTTCAGCGGGAGAAACCAGCCGAGCCGTTTGAGACGTTCCTGGCGTTCCATAAGACAACGGCGCCCGAAGGCGCCGTCTTGATTCTATCCATTCCCCGTCCGCCGGACGCTCGGCGCCGGCAGCGGATATAGGTTCCTCATCCGATCTTGCCAATGATATCGAACATCGGCAGATACATGGCGATCAAAATACCGCCGATAATGCCACCCATCAACACGATGATGATAGGTTCGATGATCGAGGTCAACGCGGCCACCGCGTCATTCACCTCTTCATCATAGAAGTCGGCGATCTTGTTCAACATGTCGTCCAGGCCGCCGGTCTTTTCACCGACGCCGATCATCTGGATAACCATCGGCGGGAAAACCCCGGATTCTTTCAACGGCGCAGTGATAGTGTCGCCCTCGGCGATCGCCAGCACCGACTTGTTGATGGCGTTTGCCACCACCAGGTTGCCCGAAGTTTTAGCCGTAATATCCAGCGCCTCAAGGATCGATACGCCCGAAGAAAGCAGAGTCGCCAGCGTCCGGGTAAAACGAGCCACCGATGATTTACGCACCAGCGTCCCGAGCACCGGCAAGCGGAGCAACAGGCGGTCCATGTTGAGCGCGCCCTGCGGCGTCTTTTTGTACCAGAGCAGAGTGGCTGTCATGGCCAACAGGGTTCCGGTCAAATAGAGGAAATTCTTCTTGAGGAAGTTCGAGATGTCGAGCACGATCTGGGTCGGCGCCGGAAGCTCCGAACCGACTCCGGAGAACATGCTGGCAAATACCGGCACGATGAAGGTCAACATGGCGATCGTCACACCGGTGGCGACAACGACGATGACCGACGGATACATCATTGCACCCTTGACCTTACGCACCAGCTTATCCGCTTTTTCGCGGTAGATGGCCAAACGAACTAAGATGGCATCCAGTGCGCCACCGACCTCGCCGGCCTCAACCATGTTGACATACAACTGATCAAAGACTTTCGGATGACGGGACATCGACTCCGACAACGTAGCGCCGCCCTGGACGCTGTCGCGGATCGCCATGATCACTTTCCCCATCTCCTTGTTTTCTGTCTGCGTCGCCAGGATCTCCAGGCACTGGACCATCGGCAATCCGGCGCCGATCATGGTCGCGAACTGGCGCGTGAAGCGCGAGATCTCGACCTTCTTGATCCCTGTCCCGAACTTGAAATTGATCTCGGCCGCTTTCTTGTTGACCGAGGTCACCAGGATTCGGTTCTGACGCAGAATTCGCTCGAGGTCGGCCTTGTTTTCGGCCTTCATGCTTCCCTGTACCTGGGCCCCCGCAAGCGTTTTCCCTTTGTATTCCCAAACCGGCATCGGTTAGTCCTTTCTCCTGGTTCCGTCTCAGGCGAATGCCGGCGACTTCTGCCGGTTCAATATTTCGCCAAGTTCCTGAGGATTGTGACTGTAGTTCATCGCGTCGTTTATGGAGATCTTGCCGGACTGGTACAGCTCGGCAAGCGACTGATTCATCGTCTTCATCCCGAATTTCTGACCCGACTGCATCATCGAGTAGATCTGGTGGATCTTGTCGTCGCGAATGATCGCCCGGATCGCCGGTGTCGCCACCAGGATCTCCATCGCCATCACGCGACCGCCGCCAACTTTCGGGATCAACGTCTGCGAGACCACCGCCTGCAGGGTGAATGACAGGTTGACTCGCACCTGTTCCTGCTGGTTGGTCGGGAATACGTCGACAATACGGTTCACCGTTTCTGCGCACGAGTTCGTGTGCAGTGTGGCAAAAGCAAGGTGTCCCGTTTCCGAGATCGACAGCGCCGCCTCGATAGTTTCGAGGTCGCGCATTTCGCCGACCAGCACAACGTCCGGGTCTTCGCGAAGTGCATACTTCAGGGCCGATGCAAACGAGTGCGTGTCGGAGAATACTTCGCGCTGGTTCACGAGCGCCATCTGATGGCGGTGCAGATATTCGATCGGATCTTCGACCGTGAGAATATGCACCGGCCGCTCGCGATTGATCTTGTCGATGATCGCTGCCAGAGTGGTTGACTTACCCGATCCGGTCGGACCCGTCACCAGCACCAGGCCGCGCGGTAATTTCGAGAATTCCGCGATCACCTTCGAAAGTCCCAGATCTTCGAACGAACGGATCGAATACGGGATCTGACGGATCGCTACTGCCACGTTGCCTCGCTGCATGAACATATTGCAGCGGAAACGGGACATGTTCTCCACGCCGAACGAAAGATCCAACTCGGAATTCTGTTCGAATTTCAACTTCTGCTTATCGTTCAGCATCGAGTAGGCGATCTTTTTGATGATTTCGGGAGATAACATATCCTGCCCGGGCATCTTGGTCAGTTTGCCATCGACGCGCACCACGGGCGGAGTTCCCACGGTCAGGTGCAGGTCGGAAGCACCCATCTTTATCATCTGCTCGAGCAAATCACGTAGCACCATGTGATATTTCTCCCAGTCCTTGAGACGTTGTGTATAGAAAGACAGTCTTATGGTATGTATCGGCGGGTTCGGCCGATTCTTGATTGATTTCTGACAGATTTGACGGGGTAACTACTTGAATGACAGGAGGCTCGCAGGGTGCAAGCCAGCCTCAGGCGGTGGTAACCGCAAAAATCTCTTCGAGACTGATCAGACCGGCTTTCATCTTGTCGATGGCCGACATACGCAACGAGGACATCCCCTGCTCGATCGCCACTCGTCTCAGCTCGGTATCTGATTCTTTGGCCAGGATCATCGACTCAATTTCCGGGGTAATTGGCATAACTTCGAACAGACCAATTCGTCCGGATTTCCCGGTGCCGCCGCAATCGTTGCAGCCGGTCCCCTTGAAGGCTCGGATATTCCGCAGTAACTCCTTGGGAGCCTTGAGGCTCTCCACCTGTTCCGGAGTCAAATTGATCTCCTGCTTGCAGTGCTGGCAGATCTTTCGCGCCATACGCTGAGCCATGATCAAACGGGTAGCCGATGCCACCAGGTAGTTCGGGACTCCCATATCGATAAGACGAGTCACCGATGATGGCGCATCGTTGGTGTGAAGCGTAGAGAATACCAAGTGACCGGTGAGAGCGGCCTTGATGGCGATCTCTGCCGTCTCGGCGTCTCGAATTTCACCGACCATGATGATGTCAGGGTCCTGTCGCAAGAAGGAGCGAAGTGCCGCAGCAAACGACAGCCCGATCTCGGATTTCACCGCGACCTGATTGATACCTTCGAAGTTGAACTCGACCGGGTCTTCCGCCGTCATGATGTTAACGTCGATCTGGTTCAATTGCTGAAGCGCGGAATACAACGTGGTCGTTTTACCTGACCCCGTCGGTCCGGTCACCAGGATAATGCCGTACGGTGAGTGGATCTGCTCTTCGAATTTCCCCAGATCCTGCTCGCGGAAGCCGAGCTGGGTCATATCGATCTTGAGCGCCATCGGATCGAGAATTCGCATCACGACCTTTTCGCCGAAGATCAACGGCAGGACGGAGACACGGAGGTCGACGGTGCGTCCGCCCACTTTGATCTTGATACGACCGTCCTGTGGCAGACGGCGCTCTGAGATGTCGAGTTCGGCCATGATCTTGATACGCGACACGATTGCAGCGCGATACTTAAACGGCAACGGCGCCATTTCCCGAAGGTCGCCATCGATACGATAGCGCACACGGATTCGCTTCTCATACATTTCGAAGTGAATATCCGAGGCCCCCATCCGGATCGCATCACCGATGATCGAGTCTACCAGCTTGACCAGCGGCTTGTCCTGGATCTGCGACATCAGGTCGCCTTCGGCCTGCGTATCATCGACCGAGACTACCTCAATATCAGAATCATCCAGGGACTTAACGATCTCGGAAAGACCACTGCTGTCCTGGTAGTATGCTTCGATCGCCTTGTCGATAGCCTTTTCAGGGGCGATCGCCGGCTGCACGTTGCAACCGGTTATGAACTTGATCGCGTCCAGAACATAGATATTGTTCGGGTCGCTGATCGCCACCAGCAGGGTCTTGTTGAGTTTGGAAACGGCGATGACTTTGAATTTGCGGGCGATATCAAGCGGGATCAGCTTCACCACTTCAGGGTTCAGCTCGATATCCGCCAGCCGGAGGGCACCGATCTTCAGATGTTTGCCAATGAACGTCGCCAGCTCATCCTCGGACGGGATCGCTCCCATCTGGACCAGCACGGTACTGAACTTCTCTTTCTTCTCCCGCGATAAGGTCAGGGCCTTTTCAGCCTGCTCCGCCGAGATCTTCCCGGCGCTGACCAGTAACGCACTCAGTTCAGCGGACATTACGCGACCTGTTCATTGTTGACGGTTCGACGGATCAATCGTTGGCTCCCTGCTCGCTTAATCCTGGAAAATATCGTCCAAGCGGTTCTGCGTCATATCGGCGAACTCTTGCGAGATGTTGTTGCTCGGCTTGGTCCCGGTCTTGGTTTTGATCTGCTCAAAAACTTTGGCCAGCTCCATCGCCGTTTCTTTGGCGTACAGACGGACCATACCGATGGTCGTTCGGTCGTCAAAGATCACCACCAGGATCGACCGCTCACCCACGATTGACATGTGGATGTGATCTTTCTTTCCCTGGTGAAACAGGACAGAAAATTCCGGCTCGCCCACCAAACGGGCGATCTCCTTGGTCGAGGCAAACGATCCGGCCAGCAAGGCGGCCAAAGCGGTTGTATCGAGTGAGTGGGTGAATCCCTGACGTGTGATCAGGTGTCCATCCTTGTCGACCAGCAGGGCGCACTTCGCCTCTGCTCCCTTCAACATCTTGTTGAGGAGAGCGTCGATCTGCGTGATCTCTTCCTCGTACAGAATCAGGACTTCATCAGACATTGCGACCTCCTAACAGCTACTTCAACCCAAACAGACGCTTGAAGAATCCCCGTTTTTTAGGTGCCTCCTGGCGACGACGTAACGGGGGAGCCATGCTTGGCGAGTGCAGACGGTTCTGCTCGTCGCTGCTGGGTGTCCTCTCTTCAGCTTCCTGCTTTCGATATGCATGCTTTTCAGAATACGGTGCCGGCGTCGGCTGCGGCTCTACTGCTTCCGGCACGGGCGCCTGCGGCGCACTCGCCACCGCGACCGGCCTGGCCGACGGAGCCGATTCAGTGCCGGGATACGGACGATACGCATCCGCTACTACCCGAGCCTGCTCAACCGGCGTGATCGCGATCGGTCCGCTACCGGAACTCGAACGCGTCACGGATGCCCCGCCTACCATGTCCGGAGAGACGTTGGGGGCAACCGCTACTCGACCGGAGTCTCCCCCGATATCCGACGACTTGAACCGTGACGAACTCGTATTCTTGGCTTTATCCAATACCAGCTTGATGATCAACTTGAGGGTATCAAATACCCCATTTCCGATCGTGGCCGAGGCCTCAAAGTAAGGCCACCCACGCTTGTTCAACTGTGCCTGCAACTGCTCTACCGTCATGACATTCGGCAGATCCCGCTTGTTGTACTGGATGACGATCGGCACATCGCTGACCTCATACCCATACTCCGCGAGGTTGTCTTCCAGGTTCATCAGCGATTCGATGTTCTCGTCCATCTTGTCCGGCTGACTGTCGGCGACAAACACGATCCCGTCGACTCCGCGAAGCACCAGCTTACGCGTGGCGTTGTAATAGACCTGGCCGGGGACCGTGTACAACTGGAACTTGGCCGAAAAACCATTGATCGATCCAATATTGATCGGAAGGAAGTCGAAATACAGCGTTCGGTCTGCTTCAGTCGCCAGCGAGATCAACTTCCCGCGAGTACCCGACGGCACCTTGGCATGTACGTACTGCAGGTTCGTCGTCTTCCCGGATAGCCCCGGGCCGTAGTAGACGATCTTGCAGCAGACCTCCCGAGATGAATAGTTGATTGAAACCATACTCGACCCTGGGATTACCTTTCAGCCTCAGCTGGCCACTTTCAGTTTACCGATGGCGTTCTTGATCTCCAGACGGATGAGCCCGATATTGACATCCTTCTGTGCCGTCACCACTAAAATTCCCAGCCCGGCGTCCGTGAAAAACAACTTGGCATCATCAGCTTCGATCGTCACCTGCTGCAAAGGACTTGTGCGGAGACGATCCAGCGACTTCTGGATGTTAGACGTGATCGATGCTGCCAGGGCACCAACCGTGTCGCCCTCATACCCGGTCTTCATATCGGCTGCAATGACGATCCCGTCGTTGCCGACCACCATCGAACCGGTGATCCCGGGGGTCTTGTTCAATTCATCGAGAATGTGATACATGTACTCTCTCCGCGTTGACTTCCTGCTGCTTCTGGCTGTATCGTTCAGCGTAGTACTTTCGAATCATTTCCATGCACTGGTTCATCCGGATCGCCAGCGTATCATCTGCCTGACGTTCCGCCAGGACAAGAACCGTGTAGTTGACTTCGTGGGTGATCACCAGGCGTTTCTCCTGAAACACCAGATCGACCTTCTCCGGCACGCCGAGGCGCGAGCGCTCCAGCGAACGACGGTTCTGCTCAAAGATCACCATTGCCAATGGCGCCCAGTCTTCCGGGATCAGGCTTCCTCGCTTGAAATTCGCGAGCAGCAATCCTTCCGGATCAACCACCAGCGCCAGGAAAACCAACCCATGCTCGCCCAGATATTTCACCGCGCGATCAAAGGCGTTCAGATCGTTGTAATTTGCGGCATAAACATCGCTCGTCGTGGCCGGACGCTTCGCTTCCGGTTCAGGAGCAGTAAACTGCCGTGATTCACTGACGATCCCTTTCTCTTTCGAGATCGCGATCGAACTGACCGGCTGCTGCTGTTCGCGAACCACCGGTTGCGGCTTGGGGGCCTTCAGGGTCGGGCGCGGCACAGAGAATCTCTCCAGATAAGCCCGCAATACATACGGTGTTCCTGCAACCTGAATGATCACCACCGGCAGGTACCCATACACACCGATCCGGATGCCATCCATCACGCCCAGGGAGTAGATCATGGAAATGATCACTCCGAACAGAGCGCCGGCAGCCAGACGATATCCCAGACAGAGTCCGGACATCATCATGGTAAGAGGAAGAACCGCACGGCGGTTGAACAGGTAGATCGTCGCCGCATAGTAGGCGAGTTCCAGCGCAATTGTCCAGACCGCGGCCGAACCTAACTCAGAGCCGATGCGACCCGGAAACGCGATGAGCGGTACCGCCAGTATGATCGCCGTTCCCAATGCCACCCGGCTAGTCTGATGTCCGAATATTGCCATAGATTCTCCTCGTTACCTCACACCATACATTTCCAAAAGCGAGGCTATCTTCATCCGCAACGTTCCCAGGTTGGTCGTCCCATTGCCGTAAAAGACGAACAGTCCTTCCGGAACGCGGACCACGAAAAAGACCGCATTCGCGGCTTCGATCAAAACTGAACTGGCCTGCCCAAAGGCAGTTCTCGTCAATTCATGATTGGCCAATTTTATCGCCTCAGACATCGCCGCCGCACAGGTTGAAGCATCCAAACGGGTGCCCCACTCTGATTCAACAACCAAACCTTCTTGATTGACGAACAACGCACCGTCGATTCCTGGCAGGACTACTACTTGTTCCAGCAGGTCGCGAGACGACAGCTTGGTCCGGGGAGCAACCGCCACAGGTTGAGCGTCTGCAACCGGTGCTTTCGCGACCGGAAGCTCCGTATGGTGGCTTCTGATCTCGATCCGTCCGCCACGAAGGCTCCGCGGTTCGATTTGCGCCGCCTGTTCTTCCGGCAGACGCTGCGCGATATCAAGCAGCCGCTTGATCTGATCATTGCCGGGATCGGCCAGGTGCAGTTTGCGAAGCAGCTTCACCGCATGCACAAACTCACCCTTGTAAATGTAGATCTCAGCCAGCAGCAATTCGATCGTCCGGCTATTCCCCTCGATCTCGATTGCTCGTTTGACTTCAGCTTCGGCCCAATCATACAGCCCACGATCGAGATTGATCTTGGCCATGACGATATGGGCGGAGCCGTAATTCGGATGCAGACGAAGTCCGGACTGGCAGACGCGAAATGCCCGGTCGAGGTCTCCCTTCCGACGAAGTGCTTCCGCCAATGCAGCAAAGATCTGGGAGTTGGGGTCACCCTCCAGGATCTTCTGGCACTTCTCTATGCGATCTTCAATGTCTGCGCCTGGTACCATGCACCGTTTTCTGTAACTTATAAGCTTATAATCTGTTGCGGAGCCGCTAAAAATCGCGGACTGCTAAAAATAGTCTCCGCAAGCACTTATGTCAACCCAAATACTAGCTTAACGCCTTTTTGGTTTCCAGCAGCCCCCAAATAAAGAGGCCCGTCATCGCCGTCAACAACCCCGGTACAAACCACGGATTGTTCATGATCACGCCAAATCCCGCCAGCAGGATCACGGTCTGACTAACTGCCAGTAGCAAAAACGCTCCGCCGAAGAAAAGCCAGCTTTTACTCAGTTGTCCGCCTCGCACCAGGGTAAATACCTGGATACAAAACACGACACACCCCACTGCTGCCGCCAGGAGCAGGATTGTCATGAGCAGCGGCTGGGCCGGAGCCAAAACGACGGTTGGGGCATCCTGCGCCGACGCTGAACCGGCCAGAAGCATTGAAACCAAAGTCCACACTTTCGTCTTCATCTTTATCCTCGCACTAACTTGACTACTTTATCGGCCCGCTTGATCGTGCCATAGAATGTATCTTCGATTCCAAATCGCTGCACCAGCTCGCGGCGTTGCGCCAGCGGCAGCGTGATCTCTTTCTTAACCCGATTGATCGATTCGCGATAGGTACCTACACCGAGCAGGTCATACACGAAGACCAACTGCTCGGAGAGCATCCGGTCGAGCGCATGCATCAGGGTGAAGTAGCGAGTCGCCTGCGGGATCGACCGAACCGAAGCCAGAAACTTGTCAAACGATGGCGCCATATCGGAATTCGGCTCAACTCCTGGGAAAAAGACCATCAAACCTGTCCGATACTGGGCCAGGTAGGATGCGTAGCGTGTATTGTTTTCTCCCAGGACCTCGTCAACCAATGTCCGGATACGGTAGAAGCAAGTGTTGTACATCGAGAAGATGATGGACAGGGCTACTTCTTCTTCGTCTTCCTGGAACTGCGGCTGTGAGGTCGCGGTCCCGGCGACCTCGATCAATCCATTCAGGATCAGCTTATAGACGGCGCGACAGGTGACAAACTCGCCCATCGGCGACATATCCAGAAGTTCCGGCAAGGTCCGTTCCCCATTGATCAGGGATAACATCCGGAACTCGTCTACGGATAGCGAGATCTCTTCCTCTTCGGATTTAGGCGACTTGGCAATACGCAGCAAGGCATCATCCGGCGGAAGGACTTTCTGGATCTCAGTCCATTCATCGATCCGGCGGGTCCCTTCCATGATCACATTCATGGTGGAAAGTTCAAGGTAGAATGGCGCATTGCGCGGCTGGGCGTTTTCATGGAAAATGAAATCCCCTTCCCGCCAGGAGAAGAGGTTATAGACGATCTCCTCGATCTGCATCTTGAGGACAATACCGATCTCTTCTTTGTCGAAGAGATCCATATCGATCAGGGTGGTCCCCAATTGACGACCGGTCTGCTTGTGCAGGGTGATCGCCCGCTCAAGGTCAGTCTTTGAGAGCTTCCCCCGTTTGAGCAGCAGATTCCCCAGCAGATCCTCGGAACTGTTGACCGAAGACGCATAGATGATATTGCCGTCGCGGAAGGCCACTTCCTTCTGGCGCGATGAGGTCTTGCACTCCAAAATGCCGGTCTTCTTGCCAGTTGACAGCAACTGGAGAATATCCGGGAACGACACTGTTCGCAGATTACCTGAGAGACTCATGTTACAAACCCTTAAAATCCATGCCCTGCATGGGTTGTTCGGTATGTCGGGTACTTCTGTGACTGTATCGGGACAAAAGCCGTAATTCTTTATCGGCGAGACAGGAATAACGACTAACGGGGTCTGATTCGAAGCGGTGAGCGCAGATTGATCTGAATTTCTCCCACCAAACTCAACTGATGGATATAATCCGGGATATCGGCCGCGACTCCGGCGTGTGCATCTGTTTCATTTTGAACCGTCCGCTGTGCAATTCGTGAACAGATGACCTCATCCAATCCATTGGCGTGATACGCTAGCCAGTCCGTCGGATCGGCTTTCCAGTTCTTACCTATAATCGCCACTACTGGTCTATCATCAGATTGTATAGTGAGCGACGGAAGATCCTCGATCGTTTGCCCGACAAGCAATCGCGCTTGTGGTAGACTTATGGAGATCGCCTTGCGGTGCAAGGAATAGCCAAGATCGTCACCCAGCGAATCGGCTCCGAAAAAACGGACCTTGTCGAACGATGATTCCTCTTTCCCCAGTTCTCGCCAGACCTGGCGGAACCGTCCTTCTATAGGAGAAGCGACATACACCCGCCGCGCGCCGAGCGAATCGGTCAGCCGCACGAAATCATCCAGCGCGTGATAATTCCCGGATAACAGGATACAGTAGCGGAGGCTATCCACCTGATGTGAGCGAAGCCAGGGGAGCATGATCCGCTGGTCAAGCTGATACGGCTTGTCGGTCAGCCCGGTGATGATCAGGTCAGACTCGGCACTGGAAGGCTGACTTAGGATCATCACTCCGCCTGGCACGGTGTTGACAAAGACCTTTGATTCGGACTCATCCGAGGCGAACGCGATTGATGTAACCAATCCGATATTCAGTCCGATCAGGACCACCGCCAAAAGCCACCGTCGCGCTCGCTTTGATCCGAGCGCAACCGCGGCCAGACCGATAAGGTTGATTGAAACGACGATTATGACGCCCCACCAGACCGGCGCAAGCGAGACATTGATCTGGAGTGACGGAAGTTCACTCCCACCGAACACTTTGACCGCCTCGAGCAATAGCTGTAAGAGCAAATCAAGGATTCGACCCACAAAAAGGCCGGCGATTGGAAGTATAGCATGGATCACCAGCATCATCAGGATCAGAACCAAAGCGGCAGACGCCAATGGGACGATCACCAGGTTGGCGGCCAACGATACCAACGGGATCTTCCCGAAGTAACATCCGATCAACGGAGCACTCACCAGTTGCGCCACCAACGACACAATGAGCGGGAAAAAGATCCATCGATACCACCGTCGGTTGTGATATGGTCGAAAGAGCGAAGTCACTTTGGGGACCACGAAGATCAGCCCCCAGGCTGTCACGAAAGAGAGTTGGAAGCCGACATCAAACAGCTCCGGCGGATCCACCAGCAGGATCAGCAACATAGATAGAGCAATGATATTGTTGAGATTGATCCGTCGCTCGATCAGTCCGGCTACAATTACCAGGGCGGCCATCACGGATGCGCGCATGACCGAAGGTTCACCGTAGGACAGAGTCGCAAAAAGGACCACCACAGTCAGCAGGATAATTGCGCGAGCCTTCCGGCCAAACGAAAATGGAGTCAGTGCAAGAATGAAAAATCCGAGCACCACCGCGACATTCGAGCCGGAGACCGCCATCAAGTGCAAAGTGCCGCTATCTCGAAACATCTGGTATATCTCAACCGGAATGTCCCGGGTCTCCCCTATCAGGAACCCGGAAGCTAGAGCAGCGCTTGAGGGCGATAGGTTGGCATACAGCAGTTCGCGGATCAAGTCGCGCAACCGGTCGGTAAGGGCATAAAATCCAAGCCCGGCGCGGCGGTTGACTCGCAGGTCAAGTACGCCCGGGAGGTAGACAGTCCCGAATATCCCTTTGAGATTCAAGTATCGATTATAATCGAACTGACCCTGCGCGGCGCGTTCCTCCACCAGATAGATTCGCCCAAAAAACTCGATCGCATCTCCGCGCTGGAGAGCAGTCGTGGTATCGCTGATCCGCAGCAACAGCCGTCCGGTCACGCGTTGGGCGATTGTCCCCCCCAGCGAATCAACCTCGACAATTATCTCAGTTCTCTCCGGTTTCAGTTCGGGCCAGTCGGCTACCTCGCCATACACCTGCACGACCTGATTGGGGTCGGCAATCTGATGGTAATGCGATGGCGGGAGCTGATAGATCAAATGGGCATAATGAAGTCCGGCTAATCCACCCAGAGAGAGAGCGAAAAAAAGTGGTGCCAGAGTATTGCGGCGCAGGGCGGTCAATACTATTCCGCCGATTCCCGCGCTCAGCGAGATCAGGAGAAATGCCAGTAGGGCAGGATGAAACAGATCAGCGAACAGAATACCGCCGACTACTGCCCCCAGCAGCAAAAGGCCCGGATATGTACGCACAGTCCCCCGACGAAATCGTTACGATGATTTCGGTTTTCGACGTGAGAAGATCTCACGCAGGACCGAAATCTCTTTCACACCCAAAATCTTGCAAAGAATGATATACACGACCATGCCGCTCAGGAGTGGAACAAAAGCGGCGACGATACGCCCGATCGCTCCCTCCGGCAGACCGATGTTCTCAAGCGGAATGAATGACGCCCCGCCAAACGCGATCCCTGCGGCTACCAGAATTCGCACAAACCGTGTCCAGAGCTGATTGTATGGTAGCTTCACGCCGCGGTGCGGCAGGAAATACAGCAGTAATCCAAAATTGGCGATCGAAGCAATCGAGGTTGCGGCCGCCAGTCCGGCAAAATCCCACACTTTGATCAGCGGATAATAGAGGAAAATGTTAAGCGCGACTGAACCGATCGACATAAACATCGGCCACTTGGCATCCCCTAAAGCGTAATATGCCGGTGCCAAAACTCGAACCGCCCCGGCTCCGATGATCCCATACGAATAGTGAAGCAAAGCAAGCGCAGTCGCATCAGCATCGGTCGCCGAAAATCTCCCATACTGATAGATCATCTGGATCAACTGCGGGGCGAGAAGCGCAAGCGCGACCGCCGACGGAACGATCAACATGAAATTCAGCGTCAGCGCTTCGGTGACCGTTTTCCCGAGTCCCTCCATGTCTTTCTTGCTAGCCAGTTCTGCGGCACGCGGCAAAGCGACAGTCCCAAGGGCGACGGCGAACACGCCAAGAGGGAAATGCATGATGCGGAACGCATAATTGAGATACGATACTGATCCTTCAGCCAGGAATGAGACCAGCAAGGTCGAGATCAGAATATTGATCCGGCTGGCGGATAGCCCGATCATCATCGGACCAAACAGCCGCATCATCTTTTTGAGCCCTTCGTCCCACAGGCTTAAGTGCGGCCGGAACCGGTAACCGATCTGATTGAGAGAAGGTATTTGTACGACAATCTGGCCGATTCCGCCAACGAGCACGCCGATCGCCAGCGTGTAGATCGGCATATCGAAATAGTTGTAGAGCAGCAGCACCGAGAGGATTGATCCGACATTAAACATCGCCGGGGAAAGCGCGGGAATGCCGTAGCGTTCGAACGAGTTGAGCATCCCCATGATCAGCGCGGACAGCGAGACCAACGGCAGGAAAAACCACATGATCTGGGTCAGGTGGACGGTCAGCCAGAACTTGTCATGAACCTCGGTGAAGCCATGAGCGGTGAGCGAGATGATCACCGGAGTGGCCGCAAAACCGATCAGGGTGACCAATGCCAGCACCATCCCCATCGCCGTCAGAACCGTATTGGCCAGCCGGAAGGCATCTTCCTTGGATTCCTGCACCAGCTTCTCTTTAAATACCGGGACAAATGAGGATGAGAGCGCCCCCTCGGCAAACAGGTCTCTGAGGAGGTTCGGAATGCGGAAGGCAACGACAAACGCATCGGTCGCCATACCGGCTCCGAAGTAATAGGCCATCACCTGTTCCCGGACCAAGCCGGAAATACGGGAGATACCGGTCCCAATGGAGGCCAGCCAGGCTGATCGGAAGAGTGAACTTTTCGTTTCGTTGCCGGTTGACAAATCTATCCTGCTCACTATATTAGCCAATTAGTTACGTAAACTGAGAAGAAAGGACAGACGTTGCCGAATCACAAGTCTAATTTTAAGCGCATGCGTACCAACGAGAAAGCCCGGCTTCGCAACCGGACCCTGCGCTCCCGCCTCCGCACCACCGTCAAAGAGGTGCGAGAAGAAGAGACTCCGGACGCCGCCGCCAAGAAGCTTCTGGACGCCCAGCAGCTCCTGGACAAGGCTGCATCGGCCGGTCTGATTCATAAGCGGAATGCCGATCGCAACAAGTCCCGGCTGGCCAAAGCCGTCAAAAAGCTGGCCGCCCCGAAAGCCTAAGCGCTTCGATCACCAAAATAGAAAACTCGCCTGCGGATGCAGGCGAGTTTTTTTGTACCACCAACTGACTCTATCTGGAAACCACAATCAACGATTCAGTATATAAACCTGCCCCTCAAAAAAAGTCGTCCGGCACGATTGCTCCCGGATCAGCACCATATCTTTCAGGAACTGCTCTTTCTCTTCCACCGGGATCTCGGCCCGAAGAACCGACAGCGGGAAGTCGATATTGAAAACCCGGCGGTCGGTCTGCACCATGATAACATAGGGCGGGAAATACTGCTCGGTAAACGCGGCCCGCTCCAGATCGATCAGACCGAATGATGGCAGGGTTAAGTGTCCGCTGAATGTCTGGCTCCGCAGGACGGCATCGGCAAAGCTCCCCGAACCGCCATCGGGCATATATGTCCCTTTCCGAAGGATCTGCTGGAAAAGCGCACTGATACTGGCAGGACAACCGGACGCGTGGTCGCTGCGCATATGAACGATCAGCGAGCGATGACGGGGAAATTCGAAGTGCAGGTGCAGATAGTCGTTATGACTGGTCGAAGAGTCCGGTTCATCGAGGCAGATCAACCCACGATTTTCTTCGGCAAACGCTTGTAGATCACCGTAGGTGAAGTTGATCAGCGCAAGGCGCGGACTGGTCACGCGCAGCGATTTCCGGGTGCAGACTTGTACCGGCAGATGGGTCAAGTCGAGCATCTGGTACGACCGGAAACTGTCGGCATCCTGTAACAGCAGGAAGGAACCATCCTCAAGATCAAGCACCGGGAACGGATGACGGATCAGCCTGGCTTCATCATGATCGATCACGCTTTGAGGCGTAAGCGACCAATCGAAGCAGTGGATCCGTTCGACATCTAAGAGGCGAAGCATGGTCAGGACAGAACTGGTCATACCGGTTCAATAAGCAACCGGTATGCCTCCCGATAATGTTACCAGTACAATAGCCTTAAGCTGTTGCTGTCTATGATAGTCCAATTACGATGTCCTCCCCTGCCAGATATGGTCGCTGAGAAAAGAGAGAGACCGGGCTTGCCGCTTTCATAAACTATGCAAGGGAGGTTATGGCCGGATGACCCTTTGGGCAGATAATCTCGCGCAAAGAAAAGGGCAGCCGATCTGATTGCGGCTGCCCTGAAGCTCTCTACTGGTCCTGTTTGTCTAGTTCATACATCCGGGCTGAAGTTGAGGCGTGGACAACAGCAGATATTGAATCAAGGTCGAAAGGTCTGTCAGATCAATGTTGCACGAGCCGTTGACATCGGCGCCATTCGGATTGGGCAAGGTCAGATGAGAAATTGTCAGATAGGCGATCATAAGAGAGAGATCGGACAGATCGACTCCACCGGTCATATTGATGTCGCCAGGCAAACTGGTGTTTGATGACTCCCCAAAGAACTGCTTGGCCTTCTCGAGAAGCGCGGTGGCTGATGAGGCTGTCAGGTAGTAGATAGGGAAAGTGAGAATGATCCTCTTCCCTGTAGGACCATCAACCGCCAAACCGCACGGTTCTCCCTCAAAGCCGGCATTGTTGGAGGAAGCATCAAAGCGATAGATAACGGTCGCGCCGGCGACCGGAGTCACGATAGGAGTGTCCCAGATACGACTCAGCCCTCTCCCCGGATCCAACTGGACGGATGGCCAGCCATTGTCGCCGAATGCACCGATGAATCCAACTGAACTACTGTAATTGAAGTTGGACACGCCAAATTCCCGACGAAGCAGATGGTCGGGCGGAACGGTGTACGTGGACCAATTCTGGATCGTCTGGTAACCATCGATCATCACGTTGGTCGGGTTACTCAAGTACCAGTCAAGCGTGCTGTTGCTGTTGGTCAGAATCTTGGTGAAGATATCTTCATCCATCCAGAAGATCGATGAAAACCGGCCGGCGTTTCCCTTGGTCAGCGCTGCGCCGCTAGTTTCAACGGTCTCGACCATGAAGGGAGTGCTCCCCATGACGGTGTCCATCCAGGCAAGCTGTTCGGCTTGATCGGGGAAATAAGCATAATCCTGAATCCACTCATCGACGATGAGAATACCGCCATCGAAACTCGCCGGATAACTTGAGACTGTGGCTGAGAGCGGTGATTCATTCCCCAACTGATCGACAGCCGTAATTGCGTAGTCGTATTCAACCAGAGCGGTGACCTGATTGTCCGTGAAGGTGGTATCCGTGACTCCGGATTGCCAGATCGTGAAATTGGTCTCGGTGTGAAGTTTACGGTATACTCGATACGAAACGACATCCTGCTCGATGCCGGAGCGCCAGCTCAGGATAATGCTGTTGAGCCCTGGCTCTGCCTCCGGAGAAAGCGGCGCGCGGGGAGCGATCAACGATTGCTCGCTTCGAGTCGGGGCCGCGATAGCGCGGTATCCATCCGCAGGCTTTCCATACACAGCAAATGTGTACGTGACACCTTCGGTTAATCCGGAGACAACCCACGAGCAGTTCCCCGGTGGTACCTGGACGGAGTCAGTTGGCGAACCCGATGGACCGTAGAAGATGGTGTAGCTGTATTGCGGATTGCAGTCGCTCCAGAAAAGTTCAAGCTGTGAACCATTGCCGACATCTTCAATACTCGAGATGCTGGTAGTCGAGGCGGCATTCGCTACTATCGCGACTGTCGCCACCGCCAACTTCACCACTTCGGTCAGGTAATTGAAGTTCATCCGCGAGGTGAGGTCGAGATTGGTATGCCAACCGTCGTAATTAAAATCTGTTTCGATATTATCGCAGACCGGGAATCCCTGCTGGAAAAACGGGTAGTGATCGGAGCTGGACCCCATAGAGACGATGTTCGGCACGAGGGAGGTCAATCGGGTCGCGTTGGCCGCGGTTAGATCGCGATAAGCGGTATTGGAGCCGCTTGACAAATTCAGTCTCCAGGGATAGTCCTCTACATAGCCGACCATATCATAGTTGAGCATCGCTTCAACATTCGTTCCGGCATTCCTGAACGAAACAGCGGCGGCATTTGAGCCGATCAGCCCCACTTCCTCAGCGGAGAAAGGCATAAAGATAACGGTTTTGCGCAAGGGGACATTGGCCAGGACGCGCGCAACCTCCATTGTCAAAGTAGTCCCGGAACCATCGTCATCAGATCCCGGAGCATAAATTGAGCCGGGACTCTGTGCGTTGTAGGTGTCATAATGGCCGCCAATCACAACCACCTTATTTGGCTCGGTCGTTCCGGTCTTGACCACTTTCACGTTGTAATGAGTGCCACCGCTATAAGTGAAGGTTGGAGTGGTGATAGCACTGTAGCCGAACTGCTGGAATTTGTTGACCATCCAGTCTCGCGCACGGTCGATCGAATCGGACCAGATGTACCGCGTATAGAACAGCTCAAGACGGCGATTGTACGCGTAAATCGAATCCTGACTGACCAGGTCGATCAATGTATCCGACGGATAGACTTCGGTTGGCAAGATCGCCCGAACATGCATGGGCGGATCGTAATGGAAATAGACCGGTCGGTCGGCCAGCGGAATGACGAAATAGTCGCGTTCTTCGGCAACCGATGCCGCGGCGGAAGCCGAAGTCTCCACTACAGTCATTTCGGTCGCGGATGCGACGACCGGGCCGATATTCGGCGCCCCGGACTCAGCCGCCTGTCGCGTGCGCGGGAGGATCATATACAGCGAACTGATATCGGCAGTCCTGCGGATCGACTCGAATCCGATACCTGAAGCCTGCAGATCGTATTGCTGGTCGGTCGACGCCAGGACGAGAAATTTCCCGTCGACCTTGACCAGGGCATGTCCGAGGATCAACTCGGCGCGTGCCACCTGTTCTTGTGAGTTGAGTTGGATCAAGCCGAGATCATCGGCGGAGAGATCAGCCGCAATGAATAACGAGCTGACCACTATCAGCAGAACCGCGAGCGAGTATTTCATACCGAACTCCCGATAAAACGCCAGGAATCGTACCTTGGTGGGTCCTCAAGAAGGGAAATTGAGCAAAGACTCCATTTCCCGTGTCATACCACTCAAACTACTAGCAAAGACGGGAAAGTCAAGGAAATCGCTTAACCAAAAGCGATTAGAGCTTGATGCCGCGCTGGAACGGCTTAAACTCGGAGCGTTCGATATCTGCGGGGGTTGGTTTCAAAATGGACGGCCGATCCGCCGGCATCGACGGATAATCTGCGGGAGATTGAAAGGCCCGGTTCTTCTGTGGATCGATCAGGGTGACCTGAAGTTGGAGCGATACCAGATACTCTTTGAGCATCTTCTCCCTCGTTGAGCCGGGAGTTAGATGTTTGCTGTTCGGGCGGAATGAGAAGACGAATTCGGGGTTGGATGAATGCAGCAAGATGCTGGTCAACTTCTGGTTCGACAGGCGAGTCTTTAGGAACTTGAGCAATGAAAAGAGCGAGGCAAACTCCAGGTCGATATCATCCCCCTCAGCGCGGCAGCGAAAGAGAATTCCATAGTCGGGAATGGAGAAGATGACCAAGCCATGGGAGAACTTCCGTTCTTCCAGATACGGCTCGATCTCCGAGTTAACGATAGCGCCAATATAGCAGGCCAATGGGGTATGTTTGTCGCTCATACCCGAAGCAGAGCAAGCCGGGTGCCATCCGAGTCAGACGACTAAGCGGTTGCATAAATCGTTACTGAAGAATAAGATACACTATGCAAGCAAAGCTGGACTTCAGAGTTCGACGAGTCGGGTATGAATTGCGGTGCAGTGAAATACCGGTCAATCGCCGACATTCTGGAGCTGGGCTTTCAGGCCAGCCCGAGCTTCAAGGTACCTGGCTGTGGCTGTCGCCAGCAGTTCCCCCTGGTCGTTGACCGCCTCTCCCTCAGTCGTAAACAGGCGTCCCTTCTGCTCGATTATTCGTCCGGTATAGTGGATCGTTTCACCAATCCGCACCGGCTTCTTGTAGCGAACCGTCATCTCAGCGGTGACGGCAAAATGGCCGAGCGCCAAGATCGCTTTCACCATCACTTCGTCCAACAATGACGCGACAATGCCGCCGTGGTAGATCCCGTTGTAGCCTTCGTGGTTTGGCGAAGCGATGACGGTCGAATGAACCTCTTTCCCATCCCAGAGGAATTTTGCTTTCAGTCCACCGGGGTTCTCTTCTCCGCAGACGAAGCAGTGTTTGTATCGGGCAACTTCTTTCATGCCTGTCAAAAACGGCCAAATCGAGCAGAAAGTCAACGGGGCAAAAAAAGAGCCCGGCAGGACCGGGCTCGCACGATTCAAATAGATTCGATCAGATCTTACATGTCACACAGCGAGGTCGTATAGGTCCGGGTGTAGGATCCGGACGTCACGGTAACATCGACCGTACCATTGTCAAACGTCGCCTCGAAATCCCAGGTGGATTCGCCAAGGGAGACATCGTTTTTGCTGGCGGTCAGGACGACCGTACCGGTCACGACACCGCCGCTCGGGCAGCCACGCACCCAGTTGCCATCGGCTTTCGGGACAGTCACGCCCTCGAAGGCCATATTGATGGTGTAGTCACGACGCCACTCGACGCCATTCACTTCGGCGCGAGAGGAGATCGCAACATCGCGGGTACCGTTGACGGTCGAGATGAGGGTGTTGATGCCGGTGAATTCCAGTTCGGCATTCCCTTCGCGATTGCGATAGATACCGGTGGTATCTTCATAGGCCAGTTCGAAATGGTGACGCAGCGAGAGCTGATTGGCGCCGGCGCCGGAGGCGAGCGGAATGCCATTCAGAGCGAACTGGAGCGAGTCCACACGGTTCCAGTTAAAGCTGGTCGCCAGGTCTGACGCATACACGACAAACCAGTTGTCTTCTTCGGAGACAGAGTCGGGATTGATCGGCGAATAGACGACAATGATAGCCGTGTCGATCGGTTGATTGAGATCATAAACGGAGAGTGCATTGGCGAAAGATGAGATCGCGCTGTCGAGCACTTCTTCGGCCTCATCGGAGACCGCCGCATAATTGAGATCCTGGTCGGTCGGCGCAGACGCGGTCGGCTTGTCGTCGCCACAGCCAAAAAGGAAGATCGCCAAGCTGGCAACAAGGATCAGACTCAAGACGAAGAATAACTTGCCGGAACGCATGTCACGGCTCCTTTCGTGAGGGTTACCGCTCCCCGCCTTGAGTCTGACGATTCTGCCGTTTAGTGTGTCAGGAGGAAGTGCATGATCGCCTTTTGGATATGCAGCCTGTTTTCCGCCTGATCAAAGACGGCCGACTGAGGACCATCCATCACTTCATCCGTGATTTCCTTACCACGTTCTGCCGGGAGGCAGTGAAGGACGATAGCCTTCGGGTCAGCACCCTTCAACAAGGAGCTATTAACTTGAAACGGTTTTAATTTCCTCTCTTTTTCTTCAGCGAGATGTTTCTGGCCCATCGAGGCCCAAACATCGGTATAGATAACATCGGCCCCAGCGACTGCTTCTTTAGGGTCCTCCGTCCAAGTTATCGTGCTCTCTGAATTACGTTTAGCGCGGGCCATGAATTCCGGGTCCGGTTTGCAGTCCGGCGCGGTGGCAACGCGAAGGTCCATAGGTATCAGGGATGCAAGGTTAAGCCATGAGTTGGTGATATTATTCCCGTCACCCAGATAGGCGATTTTGTATTTCCGGCGCGGCGGAAGGTGTTCCAGCACGGTCATATAGTCGCCGAGGATCTGGCAGGGATGGACCAGGTCGGTCAGGCCATTCACGACAGGAACTGTCGCATATTTCGCCAACTCTTCGACATCCGACTGCTTGTAGGTTCGGATCATAATGAGCCCAACGTAGCGGGAGAGTACCTGGGCGGCATCGGCGATAGATTCACGCTTACCGAGTTGAATCTCACCATCGGTGATGTAGATCGGAGAGCCGCCGAGTTCGGAGATGCCGACCTCGAATGAGATGCGGGTCCGCAGTGACTGCTTGGTGAAGATGCAGGCGACGGACTTTCCTTCGAGAGATTTCGGGGCGATCTCCTTGCGCTTCATCTTGGCGCAGAGGTCGAAAACTTCGTTAACTTCGGCGGCGGAGAGATCGATTATCTGGGTCAATGAACGAGCCATGGTTCCTCCTTGGGGGTAGTATTGTCAAAAGCTGGCGGAATATACGGATTAGGGATTGCGAGTCAAGCCTAGTGAAAGTGGGGGGTGAAAATTGGCTTTCCCCTTGCGGGGGAACGGGGAAGCGGATTATAATAGTGGAGTCACCTATCCGTCTGTATTCAATCAAGGGAGGGTATCCATGCGCCCGCGACAGATTTCAATAGTACTCGTTCTATTCGCACTTCTCGCATCATCATTGGTAGCCGAGACGGTGGTTGATATTTCGGGGCAGGTGCGGGTGAGGAATGCCTCGATAAAATCAGGCTACGAGCCGGAATCAGGATTCTGGTTCGAGAATCTATTGCGAGTACGAGTAAATTTGGAGACCAAGGTAAACGCGAATGTCACAGCGTTCCTGCAATTTCAGGACAGCCGGCATTTTATGAGAGACTCCTTATTGCAGGATGGATCTGGTACATTGTCTAACGGTCGAAATACTGATCTCCACCAAGGATACATTGTGCTTAGCCGATTTCCTCTTAAAGGCGCTGAACTGAAAATTGGAAGATTTGAATTCTCTCACGGCAATGAACGATTATTCGGACCTGACGATTGGGATAATGTTGGGAGAGCATTTAATGGCGCTTCGGTAACTTATGGCGATGCACGCAACTTTGCCAGCGCTTTCGGGTTGACCGGCCCCAGTCACAGAGAGGATGACTATAATTTCCTGCAGTCCATCATCTGGGGTGTATCCGGCAACGTTGATGGGGTTGGGTTGGAGCCGATCTTCTACTACGAGAATATTGATGAGGTGCGATACCCGGTCAAAATAACAACCGATCGATTCACAGTCGGGATGTTTGGTGAGCAGAGATTTAGGAGTTTTGAGCTTCAGTGGAATCTGGCTGGACAAACGGGTACATGGGAGTACCTTCCCAGTGGGGTTGGAATCACGGGTCTTACTCGTAACATTGAGGCATGGATGATAACAGCATCTACGAGATGGAGCAATCCCTGGTTCTCGAGAATCTCCATTGGTGTCGGGCTAGATTTTTCAAGCGGAGACGCTAACATGAATGATGGTACGGATGCTATTTTCCAGGCTCCATATCAAAGTCTGCATAGTTTTCATGGCGGACAATTGTTCTTGGGCAACAAAGGACACTTCTATGAGCCGTACATGATTCGTGGCGGAATGCGCGAGGTCTTTGCAAGCATTCACTATCGCGCCGACTCATTATTCTCTCTATCGCTTGCAGGCCACGTTTTCAAGACAGCTGATATTTCAACCAGGGAAGTTGGCACTTGGGCCAGCCAAGTTATCGGCGCTCGCAAGAGATCGGCACACAGATTAACGCAATGATCTCTACCAGACTCTATCACGCGGTGGATTGGCAGTTGATCGGCGCGCTTTTGTTTCCAACCGATAAGTACGCCATGGCCTATGATCCGGACCCAGGGTGTTACCTCTATTCCCAGATGACGGTCGACTTCTAAGTGGCGGGGGGACAGTCGATTCGTGCTATTTCCCTTGCCAATGCGTAACTCCCAACGCAATATTACGTAGTTGATAGGTAAGGAGATAAAGGAACGAGTCAGACTATGGACAAGAAAACCAGCATATTCGGGATAATTCTGGTGGTCATCGGGGCGCTGTTGCTCCTGAGTCGTTTCCAGATCCATCTCTTTCAGTTCATCCTTCCGGCTGCTCTGATCATTCTGGGCATCTGGTTTATTCGCAAAAAGCAGCGGTCCGAGAACTCCATTCCTCCCCCGCCTGGTCCGATCCCGAATGGGCCGATGGGGCATCCGATGCCGCCTCCCCCACCTCCCCCTCCGCCGCAGCCTGGGTTCGGCGGAGGGTGGCCGTCCTCCGGCGACAGCACAGCTTCGGGTACATTCACCGGGACCACGCAGACGGGCGGTTCAACCGCGCACGGACAATCCACCGGACATGCCCATACCGGCGGACATGCCCATACCGCGGGACATCAGGCCTCGACCGCCTATCCTCAGTATGAGGCCGGCAAAGTGAAGTACAGCAAATTCCTCGGTGATATGTTCATCGATTGCCAGAATATCAATATGCAGAATATCGAGATCTCGATGTTTGCCGGGGATCTGCAGATCAATCTCAATGGCGGCAAGCTCACGCCCGGTCTCAATCGGATGATCATCTCCGGATTTTTAGGAGATATCATGGTCTTTGTGCCGAAAGGTCTCCCCGTTTTCATTCACTGTTCCGGTTTTGTCGGCGATCTCGATCTGCTGGGACGTCGGTCGGACGGATTTGGCAACACGCTCGATGCACAGACGGCGGAGTATGATTCGGCCGAGGCGAAGCTGTATGTGGCGGTGAATAATTTTGTCGGGGATGTGCGGGTATATTACGTGTAGCGACAGATCGGGCACCCGCCATGAATTGGGTCACCGGCCGAGGCTTCGACTTCGCTCAGCCCGTCGTTATACTAAGCAAGAATCAAGACTCTCATTCGACATTGTTATATCCAAAGAGGGGGATCGCCACGCCTCGCCATCTACGCACGCCATTGAAAAGTCTGGACGGTTTTGGCGAGGCTCGCGATGACGTTCTTGGGCAGTTCTCGAAAATCCTTATAGCTCCTTATTCATCCTCATAGCTCCTGGTTCGTCCGCGAAGATCTCTTCATTTGATGCCGAATTTTTCTTCCCGTTTTCTCCGTTTCCAGGGTTGGTTGTATGAGGTCAACTCCATCAGCCGGGAGATATCAAACATCTTCTCCAGTCGACCGTGCAAGCCCTGCGGATCCTCGCTGATCGCCTGTTTCACTTTCTTGAACGACCGGAATTGCTGAAGTTCTTCCGGCAAATGGGTAAATAGCTCGGCGGCCTTTTCCGGATGGCCGCGCGCCACCCAGAGTCGCATTTTCTGGCCAACTTCAAGATATTGAGCGAGTATCGGTTCTTCGGACATGCAGTAACTCCTTAGCCTCGGTGATCACCATCGCCGACATCAGATCTTCGAACTCAGCATCAGAGAACTGACCGGGTGTGGCGAGAATGGTGGTGAACCGTTCATGTTTGATGCGAACAGACGCGACCTCATCGAAGAGCCGTCGCGGCTCAAGTAGTTTGCGGATGAGCGGGATATTGTAATCGTAGTAGCGGCGGTAACTGATCCAGGTCTGATAGGGCCCGATGATCCGTCGCTCGTTGTTATCGGCAGTGACGAATTGGATAAGTTGCTTTTCGAGTTGGTCGCGGGTTTCCTTGAGTTGTTCGATTCTCTTTTCCAGGTCCCGAATCGAGAAGCGGATATTCATCCAGTGGCGAAGTTCTTTTTCCATAGATTTCCTCCGCCAGAAGTATCGGAAGGGGGACTGACAGGGGCTGTCAGTGAAAATGCGCAAAAGATATAAAAGTGTTATACAGAAGGGGATGCCGGGCTGGAATCATCATATTGTTTCAGATCAGGTGGTTGGCTGTTTGGGATAGTCTCACGATTTTGGGAGTTTGGCCGTGGTCCTCTTTTCGGCCCGTTCTGCAGACCTTCTCCTCTCTATTAATGGAGCGGATCAGGGAGCAATAGGAAATGTAATACGGAGGGGGAATTGCCACACCTTGCCCATGTCAGGGATTGCATCTTTGGTGTCAGTCGCGTATAATTTGACAGGCGGGGTAGCAGGAAGAATCTTGAAAATCCCGACAACATTTCCACCATGACCATCGGTCAGAGAAGGCGTTATCTGAAATGGAAGGGATTCGCGTCACTGCTATACGTCCTGTTTGTCGCATTGTACCTGAATCAAGGATTCGATGAAATGAGCTATAACACCACCGGCCTGAAATAATGGCACCGAGAGACCAAGAGTGAAGGAAATATGGACAGTAGCTGCACAGCGATTGCATTCTCACACGGCACGTCGATTCCGTCACCAGCTTTGAGCACCATACTCTCAATCTTGGCTGGCCTCACCGTCGCCGTACTAACTTACCTCTTAGGCTTGTATAGAGACAAATTGAACATAAGGGTTGCCTGGTGGCAACAGCACATCCGTTCGCTTCTTCGGTCTCAGACCTTATTGAACCAAATAGTGTCAATTGCCGCAGACAATCGCTACGTTCTCCAAAGATATCGTGAAGCCTACGACCAGAAGACGCCTGGGCCTGTTTCCGTGCTGTTTGATTCGCCAAAACAGCTGCCAGTTGATTTGAAACTGGTTGAAGAAATTGCGAATGATGATCTAGCAAATCGGCTGTTTCGGCTTTTTGATACGATTCGGAAAATCAATGATGACATGGAAACATGGACTCGCAGCTATTCACTCTTCAGAGAGCGTTTGATTGGGAAGAATATCGGAGAGGAAGAGTTTCTTCACAGAGTTAGTGAAGGAAAGGTTGTATTCGACACACACTTTCATTTTCTGCGTGGATTTGAAGTTGAAGTGATGGAGTGTCTTGCAATAACGAGAGTCCTGCTCGCGAATGATAAGGCCATTTCGCCATGGCAGGCAAGAAAGAAGCCAAAATCAATGATCGTCTCACAAGCTCAGATAGAAACACTTCTGCCCTCACTGTACAAAGAAATGTCAAAGGTCAGGGCAGATAGCGAAGCCAAAATCCAAAAATGGACAGAGTTGGATAAGAAGGAATAGTCACTTAAACCCCTCTTCCCTCTCGATCTTCTCCACTCGCGAGATGTGGCGGCCGCCCTCGAATTCGGTTTCGATAAATTGGCGGACGGTCTCTTCGAGTTGATTCTCGGGAGTGTATTTGGCGGCGAGGGCCAGGACATTGGCATTGTTGTGCTGACGGGTCAGGTGGGCCATCTCCGGATTGAGAGCCAATCCGGAGCGGACACCCTTTACTTTATTCGCGGCGATATTCATGCCATTGCCGGTCCAGCAGACGGTGATACCATAGTCAGCCTGACCATCGGCAACCGCGTGCGCCACTTTGAGACCGTAATCGGGATAATCAACCGAGGATTCATCATTGGTGCCAAAATCTGTCACCTGATGGCCCAATCGTGCAAGGATCGCTTTGACCTTCTCCTTGAACTGGTATCCCTTATGATCAGCGCCGACCGCGATCTTCATCAGACAGGAACCTCGTTATATTTCGGAACAAACGACAGCCAACCATACTTGTCATCGGCATCGCCGGTGATGATGGCGAAATAGGCCTGCTGCAATTTCTTGGTGAGTGGCCCACATTTGCCAGACCCGACCTGGATCTGGTCAACCGAAGAGATTGGAGTAACCTCAGCGGCCGAGCCGGTGAAGAAAACCTCGTCGGCGATGTAGAGCAGTTCGCGCGGGATATTCTGTTCGATAACTTCGAGGCCAATATCTTTGGCCAGAGCCATGATCGATTCACGGGTGATGCCGGGGAGGATCGAGGCTCCGAGCGGCGGAGTATAAAGTTTGCCGTTACGCACGACAAAGATATTCTCGCCGGAGCCCTCGGAGACATGACCGTAATTGTCCAAAGCGATGCCTTCGACATAACCGTGCGCCAGCGCTTCCATTTTGATCAACTGACCATTCATGTAGTTGGCGGCGGATTTGGACATCATCGGAATAGTGTTCGGCGCGGGACGGGTCCAGGAAGAGACACAGACAGAGACGCCTTTTTCGAGCGCTTCCGGTCCGAGATACTTCCCCCAATCCCAGACAGCGATAGCGAGCTCGGTCGGCGAGTTGGTCGGATCGACTCCGACAGTGCCGAATCCACGGTACGCAATCGGCCGGACATAACATTCGTCCATCCGGTTGATGCCGACCAGATTCATGATGGCATCATCGACCTGATCCATGGAGAATGGGATATTCATCCGATAGATCTTGGCCGAGTTGAAAAGGCGACGGGTATGGTCGCGAAGACGAAATGCGGCGGGACCTTTCTTGGTCTTGTAGACGCGCATCCCTTCGAAGACTGATGAACCGTAGTGAATGACATGGGAGAGAATGTGGATTTTGGCATCCTCCCAGCGAACCATTTTGCCATTCATCCAAATATAGTCAGTTTGATTAACCGCCATAGAACAGACCCTCAAAGACTCAGGTGAAAACCATTACTCCATCGCATGATAACAAATGGATTCCAGCCCTTCAAGGCAAATCAACGTCGAGAGGCCAAAAGAGAGTGACCTTTCGAGGAGAAACTCAAAAGGTCACACGCAAAATAGTATGTTGTTGCGAGACAGCGACGTTTCGTGTCTGAACTGGAATTATTGCTGATTTCCCTCTCCAGCGCGTTTCCAGACGAGTGGGAGGATCCACGCGGCCAGCCCGATCTTGACGAGCATACCGACGAGGAACGGTGTGAGCCCCAGTGCGATCACTGTGTCAACGGGGACAAAACGCGAGAGCATAGCGACGCCACACGCGAAGATGATGGCATAGCCGATTGTCATAGCGACAATCGAACGGAAAATGGTACGGTCCCAACCGCGCTCTGCGAGTGAACCGACCATGTATGCAGCTAATACAAAACCGAGCAGATAGCCACCGGTCGGTCCGAAAAGAACCTGCGGGCCAGCGGCTCCACCAGCGAAGACCGGGAGTCCGGCAGCACCTTCGAGGAGGTAAGCGACCACCACGCCAGTCCCCCGCACGCGTCCAAGCGCCATAGCGACGAGCAAAACGCCGAATGTCTGGCCGGTGACCGGTACCGGGGAAAACGGCAACGGAAAGGCGACATAGGCGGAGGCGACCAGGAGTAAGTTGAAGGCGAGCAGGATCGGCAGCTCCATCAGTTTGGAGGCTGGTTTAACGAGATCGTATGCGACAACGCGGCTCTGCATGAAGGATATCCTTTTTTGGTCTTTGTTTCGGGGGAAAGATGAAGGGTTGAAGAAGGGATGTCAAGGCTAATACCTTGGGTGGCCCACCCACGCTCCTTGGTGTATGCTCGATGTGTCGTATCCTCCGCTCACCGAGTATCGAAGGGATTCCCAGACATTCACGTCTAATTCGCCAGACAAATTTCTTTCAAAGACAGCACACTTCGTTGAATCACACCAAAGTGAGACTCGTATCGAATCAGGTGTAATGAACTCGACCGTGGTGGTGTCATAGCATTCGTAAAGTGAAAACACAGCGAAGGGTTGAGCGAATAGGGCATCCTTTCGTCGCGCCTTAATAACTGTGGTAGTAGGGGTTGTTGCGTCGCTGCAGCACCACGCCAGAATCCTCCATGATTCATTCTCTGCATGAGCGACCTTGCCCTGAGAATTCCAGGGCTCAGACAATGTGAAGGATTTTTGATAGTCAAACGCGGCAAGTCCACTCACACCTACGGCGACAAGAACCCAGATCCATTTTTTGCTTTTGGTATGCGCTCTCATTGTGCCTCCTAGAATCTACAAATCGCGTGGTGGCAGGATCACATTCTCACGTCGTTCGAAGGATCCTGCCCTACATCTCTCTATGGTAGGGCAACGCCATGCAACAACAGTGAAGAGGCTTCGACTTCGCTCAGCCAAAAGAACACCCTCACAAAGTGAACAGTCCGGTATTCGGGCTGAGCGAAGTCGAAGCCCGAAGTCTCAGCCATATATCTATATCTCTTGATACAATGCAAAGCACGAACTGGAAGAACTCGTTCGTACTACGAAATCACCCCTTCGGTCTGAGAGCTTTCAGTAGTTCGCGGGCGATGACGAGGCGCTGGATCTCGGAAGTACCTTCGCCGATCTCGCAGAGCTTAACATCGCGCCAGATACGCTCTGCCGGATAGGGGCCAGTGTAATAACCGATACCGCCAAGTATACCGATCGCGGTCGTCGCGCAACGGGTGCCGACCTCGGAGGAGTACAGTTTCGCCATAGCGGACATATGACCGAACGGGACACCGGCATCTTTCATGAGGGCGGCTTCGTAGCAGAGCAAACGCGCTGCGGCAAGTTCGGTCGCCATGTCGGCGAGTTTGTGCTGAATAGCCTGATTGCTGGAGATAGGTTCGCCGAATTGAACGCGGTCGGTCGCATATTTCAGCGCGCAGTCGAGTGCTCCCTGCCCTAACCCGATCGCCATGGCGCCGATGGAAATACGGCCGCCATCAAGGGTCATCAACATCTGCTTGAACCCCTGCCCTATCTCGCCGAGCTGGTTTTCGACCGGGACTTTAAGATCATCGAAATGGAGGAATGCGGTATCGGAACCGCGCAGGCCGAGCTTATTCTCTTTTTTGCCGACAGCGTACCCTTTCCATTCTTTTTCGAGAATGAAGCAGGTAATGTTTTTGTCTTTGGGATCATCCGAGGTTCGCGATGACGCAATCGTCGCAAAGGCTTTGGTTGCCGAAGTAATCCAGCATTTGGAGCCGTTGATGATCCAGTTGTCTCCCTCGCGGCGGGCCATCGTGCGCGTACCGCCGGCATCGGAACCGGCATCGGGTTCGGTCAGGCCGAAGGCCATCAGTTCGCCATTGGCGGCGCGTGGGAGGTACTTTTTCTTCTGAGCTTCGGTGCCGAATTTATAGACCGGCCAAGTGCCGAGAGAATTGTGCGCGGCAATCGTGATGCCGGTTGAGCCGCAGACGCGGGAGAGTTCTTCGACGGCGATGGCGTAGGTAACGGTATCAGTCGGACGTCCGCCGTACTGCTCAGGGATGAGCATCCCCATCAGCCCCATTTCGGTCATGGGGGCGAGATGCTCGGTCGGGAAACGCTGTTCGAGGTCGAGCGTGACGGCGAGGGGTTCTATTTTCTCAAGGGAGAAGGCGCGAATTTTCTCGCGATATTCGTCGTGTTTTTTCTCGAGCATGCTTAGTCCTTTAAGAGGTCGCGTGAAATGACCATGCGTTGAGCCTCGGAGGTTCCTTCGTAAAGTTCAGTCACGCGGGCATCGCGGAAATACCGCTCAACCGCATACTCCTTGATATAGCCGTAGCCGCCATGAATTTGTACGGCCTGATCGCAGACATAGTTTGCCATTTGCGAGGCGAACAGTTTCGCCATGGAGGACTCGCGCGGCGCGGCGGTTCCTTCGTCTTTCAACTGTGCGGCACGATAAGCCAGCAAACGGGCGGCATCGAGGCGAGTCGCCATGTCGGCCAGTTTGAATTGGATCGCCTGGAAATTAGCAATCGGCTGATTGAATTGCTTGCGGACTTTGGAATATTTGATCGCTTCATTCAGTGCTGCCTGGGCGATGCCGATCGCCTGGAAAGAGACGCCGATGCGACCGGAATTCAGAATCGAGACCGCCATGCGGAAACCATCCTGTAATTCACCCAACAGGTGATTTTTGGGGACTTTTACGTCAACAAAAGTCACTTCGCGAGTGTCGGAGGCTTTGATCCCGCATTTCTTTTCCGGTTTGCCAAGCATGATACCTTTGGAGCCTGATTCTACCAGGAAGCAGGAAATTCCCCTGCGTGCTTCCTCGGGGCGGGTCTTGGCGAATACGACAAAAACGCCGGCATACACCGCATTGGTGACGAATGCTTTGGTGCCGTTGAGCAGCCAATGGTCTCCCTTATCGACCGCGGTGGTGGTAAGGGAGGCGACATCGGTGCCGGCGTTTGGCTCGGTTATGCAATAGGCGCCGATCTTCTCACCGGCGGCCATAGCGGGGAGGAATTTCTGTTTCAGTTCATCCGAACCGAATTCCTTGATGATCTCACAGCAGAGCGAATTATGCACGGAGAGCATAATGCCGAACCCGGCGGAGGCGCTGCAGAGCTCCTCGAGTACCCCCATGAAGGTGACGGTCTTTTGACCAAGACCGCCATACTCTTCGGGAACGGTGAAGCCGAAATAGCCAAGTTCGGCGCACTCTTTGATGAGTTCGGTCGGAGTTTTCTCATGTTCATCAAATGACTCAGCGAACGGATAGATCCGTTTGTCCGCCAGATCGCGAGCCATCTGTTTGAATTCAAGATCTTCGTCGGATAACTGAAACTGCATTCATGCCTCTCAAGAATAAGTATAGAATCCACGGCCGGATTTGCGGCCGAGATATCCTGCCTGGACCATTTTGCGGAGCAGCGGACAGGGGCGATATTTCGGATCACCCAGACCACTGTGCATGACTTCAAGAATTGACAAGCAAACATCCAGCCCGATAAAATCGGCCAACTGGAGCGGGCCCATCGGGTGGTTCATTCCAAGTTTCATCACTTCGTCGATTGCTTCGACCGTGCCGACGCCTTCCATATGGGCGTAGATCGCTTCGTTGATCATCGGCATGAGGATGCGGTTGGCGATAAAGCCGGGGAAATCGTTCACTTCGACCGGCGTCTTCCCCAGTTTCTTCGAAAGTTCGGCGATAAGTGCGTAGGTTTCGTCGCTGGTGGCGATGCCGCGGATCAGTTCGATCAGCTTCATCATCGGGACCGGATTCATAAAGTGCATTCCGATGAACTTGTCGGCGCGCTTGGTAGCGGCGGCAAGTTGGGTGATCGGAAGCGATGAGGTGTTGGATGCAAAGATCACCTCAGGCGGACAGACTGCCTCGAGCCGTTTGAAGATATCCAGTTTGACTGCGAGGTTTTCGGTCACGGCCTCAATGACCAACTGACTGTTTTTCGCGGAGTCCAGATCGGTCGAGGTTTTGATCCGGTTGAGGGTCGAGCCTTTGTCGTCCTCGGTGATCGCACCCTTCTTGACGATGCGGTCGAGCGATTTGGTGATCGCGGCAAACGCGCGATCGAGGAATTCCTGCTGCAGGTCAACGACCGTAACATCGTAACCGAACGAGGCGAAAACCTGGGCAATCCCATTCCCCATTGTCCCGCTGCCGATAACCGTCACCTGTTTGATGTTGTCAACGTTCATATAACAATCCTTCCCGGAGAGGATCAGACGATTTCTATTGCCAGGGCGACCGCGTTTCCGCCACCAAGGCAGAGCGTCGCCATACCGTTCTTTTTACCACGATCTTTGAGCGCATAGATCAAAGTCGCGAGGATACGGGTGCCGGAGGCACCGATCGGATGGCCCAGCGCTACCGCGCCGCCATTCACATTAACGCGATCGAAATCCCAGCCAAGCCCCTTACCGTCGGCCAACGCCTGCACGGAGAATGCCTCGTTGGCTTCGATCAGATCGAAGTGGTCGATCTTGACCTGCATTTTATCCATCAGTTTCTGGACGGCGTAGATCGGTGAGAAAAAGAGGAGTTCGGGTGGCGTACCGGCGACGGCGTAGTCGACGATGCGGGCCAGCGGCTTGAGATTGTTCTTCTTGATATATTCTTCGGAGACCACGACCGAAGCGGCGGAACCATCATTGAGGCCAGGCGCATTGCCGGCGGTGACAGTGCCATCTTTCTGGAAAGCCGGTTTGAGCTTGGCGAGAGATTCTACTGAGACATCCGCGCGCGGAGCTTCGTCTTTGGCAAACATCACCGGGTCTCCCTTACGCTGCGGGACCGGGATGGCGAAAATCTCGTTGGCGAATTTGTTGGCGGTCCAGGCGGCAACCGCTTTGCGATGTGAGTTGTAAGCAAACTGATCCTGTTCATCGCGGCCGATACCGGCTTTGACGGCGGTCAGCTCGGCGGCATTCCCCATGTGCCAATCTTTGAAGGAACACCAGAGTCCGTCGGAGATCATGATATCATCGAGTTTCTGGTGGCCGAACTTGGTCCCCTGTTTGGCGCCACGAATGACGTACGGCGTGTGGGACATAGATTCCATGCCACCGGCTACGATCAGATGCTGGTCACCAGCGCGAATCGACTGCGCCGCCAGCATCACCGCCTTCAGACCCGAGCCACAAACTTTGTTGATGGTAAGGGCCGGGACCTCCGGCGGAATGCCACCGTGGATAGCGGCCTGACGAGCAGGAGCCTGTCCGGCGCCACCCTGAACGACTTGTCCCATAATGACTTCATCGATTTCGGCCGAGTTTATGCCGGCGCGTTTGACGGCTTCACGGACGGCATGAGCGCCCAGTTGGGTGGCAGTCATACTGCCTAATCCGCCATGGAGAACACCTATCGCAGAACGACAGATGGAAACGATATATGCTTCATTGCGAGACGCCATGAGTCAAAGACCTCCTTGAAGAGTGCAGTAATCATCCAATAAGTGAAATATATACCAAACGGTTCCGGGCAAATCAAGCGAATCAATTCACAAACTCGGGCGACAAGCCACCCTGCCCGGCGCCAATAGGGGATATTTTTTATCTTTACAGTCTATTCTCTATTTTTCTACCTTTTCGCTGCTAATCGCCCAAGGATGTGCACAGTATCAATAGACCATGCTAAGGGTGCGCGAATGGGCAACAGACGAATGGAGAAACTAATGAAGAAAGTCCTACTCACACTTGGACTCGTGATGCTGTTCGCGCTTGGTGCCCAGGCCCAGGATGCGGCGAAAAAAACCAACTTCTACCTCGGCGCCGGACTTGGATTGCCGATGGGTGATTTTGGCGATGCGTTTGGTATGGGGTTGCATGGCGCCGGCGCCATTGGATTTAATGTCTCCCCGACATTCCAGCCGCGCGGCAAAGTGGAATTTCACACGTTTGGATCGGACATTGACGGAGTCGACGGCTCCCTCAACATAATCATGTTCGGTGCTGACGGCCGCTTCAGCTTCGCCAAAGAAGGCCAGAAGATGGCCCCGTTCCTTCTGGGCGGTCTCGGTTTTGCATCGTCCAAGTTTGAAGATTTCAGCTCCACTGACTTCTATTTTGAGTTTGGTGGCGGTGTTGATCTCGTTTCAAATTCGGCCATGTCCTGGTTTCTGCAGGGACGTTATGTGTCGATCAGTGGAGACGGCGGTTCCGATGCGTTCATTCCGGTGACTGTCGGAGTTCGATTCTAAACTAAATTCGTAGCTTTTTTCTGAGGGCCAATCGTATAGATTGGCCCTTTTTGTTTTCACGCTTGACTAATATGGTTGAACTTCTCCATCTTAAAAATGTAGAAATCGAGCTAAGGCTCTGCACGCTTAAGGCGCGGGTGGAGATAGTCATCGAAAATTCAACCATGGAGGTTTTTGTGAAGAAGGTTCTTTTTGTATTGGCATTGGTTATGGCGCTGGCAATCGGTGCCTCGGCGCAGGATCCGGTCAAGGGCTTGACTGGTGCCGGATTTAAGGCTGGCGTCGTAATGGCGAAAGCTTCGGGCGACAATATCGACATGGCCGAAGAAGAGAGTGGTATCGATGCGAGTTATTTGATGGGATTTGCCGTGGGCGGTTTCATTGAATATTCGTTCAGCCCAAGTTTTGCTATTCAGCCCGAAATCCTTTACAACACTAAGGGTGTGAAATTCAAATCAGACGAATTTGACGTTACCGATAAGATCACTACGACCTATATGCAGATCCCCGTTCTGCTGAAGTTCAACATCCCGACCGCCGGTAAATTCGATCCGTTCATCTACGCCGGTCCGTCGATTGGCATTCTGCTTTCAGCGAATGACAAACTCGAGGGCACCGACGAAGATTACGATGAAGATATCAAGGATTCATTCAAGAGCACAGATATCACTGCAGTTCTTGGACTGGGCGCGGGATTCCCGATGGGGGCATCCGGTCAGCTGACTTTCGAAGTCCGCTATGATATGGGTCTGACCAACGTTGCCGAAGATATGGTCATTGAAGACGAGACTGTTGCAGGCGATGCCAAGACCGGAAGCATCGGCTTCCTGGTTGGTTTCAGCTTCCTATAAATCGTGAGCAACGCTGACCCATCAGTCAGCTAAGTCATTGAAGGGCCGACTTGTTCGGCCCTTTTTCTTTTTCCGCCCCTGCCAAACTATTCCTAAGTACGCCCTATAAAGGGGCCGATAATAGACTAGGTATGTCGTGAATGAGTATAATCTCTGAAGGAGGATATACGATGAAACGGATATTCCTGATTGTGGCGGCCTTGTTGCTACTGGCGATTTCAGCATCCGCTCAAGGCGTGAAGCCATTTACCCTCTATCTGGGTGGTGGAGCCTCGCTGCCAAATGGCGACTTCTCCAACGAATACAAGATGGGACTCCATGCCACGCTTGGTTTGGGGCTCAATTTTGGTCCTGGTCTGCAATTTGTCCCCAAAGGGGAGTTCCACACGTTCTCGGCTGATACCGACGCCTTGATGGAAGAGAATGACTATCTCTCGGTAAGTGGGGGATCATTCAACGCCTTTCTGGTGGGGGCAGATCTGAAGTTGACTCCGCCGCTTCCGGGTGCGCCGCTCAAGCCGTATCTGTTTGGTGGTGGCGGCTGGGCCAGACTGCAGCCTTCGGATCTGGACTATGAAAACTCGCTTGGTGAGGGGACAATCGTTTTTGCCAAGGAGAACAAGTTCTATTGGAATGTCGGCGGCGGGCTGAATCTCGGGTCGGGGCCGGCGTTCAGTTTCTTCCTGCAGGCTCGGTATCTGAGCATCAGCGGAGATGAGGTCAAGTACAACGCCATTCCGATCACCCTGGGTATAAAGTTCTAGGCATGCGCGAAATCGTGCACTGTGACGGGTCGAGGTTTTCCTCGGCCCGTTTTTGTTGGTGGTCGGCGGTCCCTTTTTTCTCTGTTGCCACATCCGCGACTTGTGTATATTCGTCTCGCACGGGTATAGTGTCTCAATGATGTTTCTCGTGGCTTGCTTATGAAACGGATCGTAATACTCATTTCGGCGTTGGTGTTGGTCGCGGCTTCTCTTCAGGCGCAGCCGAATGGAGCGGACCGTCTGGCGATCAAGGTCGGACTCTCCCCTGCCTACGCGATCGACCGTCTCGGCGACAAAGCTGATTACGGCGGCGGCGCGATGCTGGCACTTGAGTTTCGTCCCTTCTCCGGGATACCTGAGGTATCTTTTCAAATCAACGGAAATTACCTGATGCTGAAAGCGCGGGCAGAAGGGGATCCCGATGTAACGCTTTCATCAGGTCTTTTCGACCTCAAATTGACCCCCTCATGGCAGTCTGAATCGCATCTCTATCTATTTGCAGGGGGCGGATACGGCACAATTGAATTGAAGGATGCCGGTGTCGGCGACTATCTGGTGGACAGTCTCAGTTCCGAGGAGAAACCGCTGGTTGAGGTCGGTATCGGAATGGAACGAAAGGGTCGTTCGGGGTTGGGGTACTTTGTCGAGATCGCGGGAGTCAATCTCATCAGCGACCGTTTCGGCGATTACCGCTACGGACGGCTGACGTTTGGCCTGATCTTTTAACTACTCACTCAAATCCAATTCGATGATCGGCTTTTCGGTATCGACCTGATCGCCTGCCGCAAAGTTGATCGCTTTCACTCTCCCTTTGGCACGGGCATTGACCTGGTTTTCCATCTTCATCGCTTCGACAATCACCATCGGCTGTTTGATCTCCACCGCATCACCGACGGCGACCATGATTTTGACGATCTTGCCGGGCATGGGCGCGAAGATCTTGTCTTTTTCACCGGCATGGTCTCCCCCGCCGGCGGAGATCGTCGCATCAGAGGCATCCGTTAATTCGACCTGCATGGCATCGATATCGACGTAGAATATCCCCTTATGCTTGATCGCGGCCACAAGTGACCGCTTGCCATCGATGAGAACTGCGAAGGTTGAGTCACCGTGAGGGGTGAACAGAAGTTCCTTGCCTGCGACTGTGGCGGCATAGCCGGAGTCGGTCGATTTTAGCTCGACCGCGTGCTCGGTTTCCTGAAAGCGGAAGTCGTATTTAGCCACGGATGGAGCCTCCTACCTGCCAGTCGCCCAAAAGTTGCCATGGGGATGGGAGTTTTGCTTTGCCGGTGGCGGCAACTGCAGTTGGTGAAGTCTCGGCGGCGATAGATGCTGCGGCGGCGGCAAGCGGGCCGATCTCGGGCCACTCGGTCGCGCGGGTTGACATATTCTTTTCGATGAAATTCGTATAAGTTTTACCAGTCACGAAATCGGGATGTTCCAAGACCTCGATCATGAATTTCCGAGAGGTCTTGACGCCGAGGATCTTGTACTGCTTGAGAGCATCGATCATTTTGCTGATCGCAGATTCGCGGTTGGAGGAGTGGACAATCAGTTTGGCCATGATCGGGTCGTAGTTGATCGTGATCTCCGAGCCGTGGTCAATGCCGCTGTCAACGCGAATGCCGGGGCCGACCGGTTCATTGTACAATAGCACGGTGCCGGTGGAAGGCATGAAATTGTTTTCACCGTCCTCGGCATAAATGCGGCATTCGATGGCATGGCCGCGTTGCGAGAGATTTTGCAGCTCTTTCGAGAGCGGAAGGCCGGCCGCGACGCGAATCTGTTCGACGACCAGATCAACTCCGGTCACCATTTCAGTGATCGGATGCTCCACCTGGATGCGCGTGTTCATTTCGAGGAAGTAGTAGTGACCGGATTCATCCAGGAGAAATTCGACTGTGCCAGCATTGGTGTAGTTGGCTGCCTGCGCGACCTTGACTGCATCGGCACCCATTTTTGCGCGAAGCTCCGGTGTCAGGGCGATTGACGGGGTTTCTTCGACGATCTTTTGATGGCGGCGCTGAATGGAACATTCACGCTCGAACAGGTGAATGGTATTACCGTGATGATCGCCGAGGACCTGGAATTCAATGTGTCGTGGATTCGAGATGTATTTCTCGAGATAGACGGTCTCATCACCGAAAGCGTTTTTTGCTTCGCGACGGGCAGCATCAATAGAGGATGCCAGGTCGGCGGGGTTTTGCACGACGCGCATACCCTTTCCTCCACCTCCGGCGGCAGCTTTGATGAGCACCGGGTAGCCAGCCTTTTTGGCGGCATCTTCGAATTCAGAGAGTTTGTCGCCGCTCGCGCGCATGCCGGGAATAAGCGGAATACCTGCGTCAGCCATCTTGACACGGGATTCAACTTTGTTTCCGAGTAGTCGCATTGCTTCAGGGCCGGGGCCGATGAACGTGATCCCGGCATCGGCGCAGGCTTTTGGCAAAAGTGGGTTCTCGGCAAGAAAACCGTAGCCGGGATGGATAGCATCGCAGCCAGTCTGTTTGGCGGCACCGATGATCTTGTCGATATCCAGATATGATTCTCGCGGCGGGGGCGGTCCGATAAAGACGGATTCATCGGCATGCCAGCGGTGCTTGCTGTTTTTGTCTGCCTCGGAATAGACCGCGACCGATGGGATACCTAGTGAGCGGCAGGCATTCATGACGCGGACCGCGATCTCGGAGCGGTTGGCGACGAGAATCTTCCTGAAAAGAGGTGCTGACACTATTTATTCCCCTCTCGATTGGCCACCCAATTCGGCGTCCGCTTATTCAGAAACGCATCCATCCCTTCCTGGCCCTCGGGGGAGATGCGGAGTTTGGCGATCATCTCGGCGGTGTAGGGCATGAACTCCTCAGGAGCCATCGTCGGGACCGCGCCGATTAACTGCTTGGCCATGGCGACGGCTTCGGGGCCGGACGACAGGATGGCATTGACATATTCAGCTACGGAGGCGTCGAGTTGGTCATCGGCGACAACCTTGTTGACCAGGCCGACTTCGAGGGCACGAGTTGCGCCCATTCGCTCACCGGTGATGAACAGTTCGCGCGACTTTCCCTCGCCAATTTTCTTCACCACGTACGGCCCAATGCAGGCCGGGACTACGCCGATCTTGACCTCCGAGAATGAAAACTTGGCGGATTCGGCGGCGATAGCAAAATCGCAGACCGCCACAAATCCGGTCCCACCACCTATCGCGGCTCCGTTAACGCGCGCAATGACCGGCTGGCGGAGTGAGTAGATCGTATAGAATAGTCTGGCTAGTGAGTTGGCCTCGCCGAGATTTTCATCGAAAGACTGTTTCGCCACACCGCGCATCCAGTTGAGATCGGCCCCCGCGCAGAATGATTTGCCGGTACCGGAGAGAACAACTACCCGAATCGATTTATCTTTGCCGATATGCGCAAAGCAGTCGAGCATCTCGGTGATGACGGTTGCGTTGAAGGCGTTGTGAATATCCGGCCGATTGAAGAAAACATTCGCCGCCGGCCCATTCGAGGTATATGTCAGAGTCGTGTAATTCATGCTTACATCCTGAATATGCCGAATTTCTGTTCCGGGATCTGCGCATTGAGTGACATTGATATCCCCAACGCCAGCGCCTGGCGCGTGTCGGTGAAACCGATCATGCCGTCATCCCAGAGTCGAGCGCCGGAGTAATACGGCGTCGATTCCGACTCGTATTTCTCTATGATCGGGCGACGGATAGCGTCGACCTGTTCTTTGGTCAACTTGGTGCCACCTTCTTTCTCAAGCTGTTCGATCTTCACCTGCGCCAAAACATCAGCCGCCTGCTCTCCCCCCATCACGCATATCTTGGAGTTCGGCCACATCCACATCAGACGCGGGAAATAGCCTCGCCCACACATGGCGTAGTTGCCTGCACCATATGAGCCGCCAACTACGACGGTGAACTTGGGGACATCGGCGTTGGCGACGGCATGCACCATCTTGGCGCCATCACGCGCGATACCGCCGGCCTCGTATTGCCGTCCGACAATAAAGCCGGAGATATTCTGCAGGAAGATCAGCGGAATACGGCGCTGTGTACAAAGCTCGATGAAGTGCGCCCCCTTCTGCGCTGACTCGGCAAAGAGTACACCGTTGTTGGCAAGGATGCCGACCGGGTATCCCATGATGCGTGCAAATCCGCACACGAGAGTCGTACCGTACAGCTCTTTGAAAGAGTGGAAGCGGGAGCCATCGACCATCCGCGCGATCACTTCATGAACATCAAACGCTTTGCGGATATCGTTCGAGACGACGCCGTAGAGTTCTTCGGGGTCGTAGTACGGGTCTTCGGGGGCAGAGCGATCCAACTCCCACTGGGGAGCGCGATTAAGATTTTCGACAATGTTGCGCGTCATCTGCAACGCGTGCCCATCATTCTGCGCATAATGGTCGGCGACACCGGAGGTTCGGCAGTGTACATCAGCGCCGCCGAGTTCTTCGGCCGTCACTACCTCACCTGTCGCTGCTTTGACCAGCGGCGGGCCGCCGATAAAAATCGTCCCCTGTTTGCGGACGATCACGGTCTCATCGGACATCGCCGGAAGGTACGCTCCACCGGCGGTACATGACCCCATCACGACCGAAACCTGGGGAATGCCGAGTGCAGACATGCGGGCCTGATTGTAGAATATCCGGCCGAAATGATCTTTGTCCGGGAATGTGCCCGACTGCAGCGGGAGGAAAATGCCGCCTGAGTCGACGAGATACACGCACGGCAGATTATTCGTCTGCGCGATCTCCTGCGCGCGGGCATGCTTGAGAATGGTCATCGGATAGTAGGTGCCGCCCTTGACGGTAGCATCGTTGACCACAACCATCACCTCGCGGCCATGCACCACGCCGATTCCGGTGATAACCCCTGCGGCGGGGGCATCGTTGTCGTACATATCGTACGCGGCCATCGGGCTCAATTCGAGAAAGGGTGTGTTGCGGTCGAGTAGTTTGGCGAGACGTTCACGCGGAAGCAATTTGCCGCGCTCGGTGTGGCGAAGGCGGGATTTCTCCGGGCCACCCAATTTGATCTTCTCGAGGCGCTCTTTGAACTGCGCATGCTGAGCGCGATTTTTCTCGGCGTTCTCTTTGAACTGAACCGACGATGTATCCGCTTTGGATTCCAGTCGAAACATACCAATTACCTCTTTTTCCCGAGCAGCGATTGTGGTACGTCGAGAGTCATCTGCAATAATGCCTGAGCGAGGGTCTTCCCTTGCGGGTCGATAATCAACGCGCGGGTGCCGCCGCCGCCGAGTGTCTCCTCGAGGAGGAAATTCAGCCCGTGCAGGTTATCCAGTTCATACCGGATAACTTTCCCTTTGGTGATCCCCTTGAAGAAGGTCTTCACTTTTTCCGGAGTCAGGGTTGAACGCAGGAATTCGTAGATCTCGGGGGAGCGGGCCAGGACGCCGATATTGCAGGTATCCCCCTTGTCGCCGGAGCGGGCGTAGGCGATCTCCTGCAGTTTCACTTTGACCATCCTCCCAGCCGGCTTGACGAATTTGCGTGGAGCCGCAGCCACTTTCTTGGCGGACTTCTCTTCCATGCTGGTTCGGACACGGAGTGGAAAATTGATCTCGAAAAATTCTTCATCGCCTCGCGTCGTCACAGTCAGCACTTTCGCCTGGACGCGCGTGCGGTGCATTAGCGCCGGCCAGTACGCGATCACCGGCACTGGTTTCGGACGGCCACGTCCGGTGACAGCCATTCCGGCAGGACCGGAGAGAATGAGCGTCGAGAGTGCTTTGCCGAAATCTTTGATCTTTGAAACGGATTTGTCGCGCACTGAGAACTTCAGCATGATCTCGTTTGGCTCGTAGGTCGAAAGGTGCGCGGGCCAGCAGGAGCCGGAACCGACCACAGCCGTGTCGGTAGCTTCGAACTTATGCTGCAGCTTTTCCCAGAAGATATCCGCGATGACTTTGGCTTTCTTGAATGTGTTCGGGCCGGAGACGAGCACTTCGCCGGAAGCTTTCCAGCCATCCTCGAACGACATTGAAACTTTGAGATTGTCCGGCTCCGGCTTCCCCTGGATACCGTAGACTCGCACGCGGTCTTTCCCATCCTGCTTGAGGCGGATGGAATCAAAGCGCGCGACACCATCGGGAGAGATGTAATTCGCCGGGTCCCCCATCTCATAGACCAACTGCTCTTTGACGGTCTTTTCTGTCACTGCGCCGCCGGTTTTGGTATGTTTGGTGACGACAAACTCGCCGGTCGGTTCCATCTCGATGATCGGGTAACCGATATTGTGGTAATTCTTGACCTCTTCCCAGTCGGTGATATTCCCGCCGGTCGCCTGGGCGCCGCATTCGATGATATGGCCGGCGATAATTCCCGCCGCCATCTTATCCCAGTCATCCATAGCCCAGCCGAACTCATGGATCATCGGGGCGAGCGTGATGCCCGTATCCGTCACACGCCCGGTCACCACGATCTGGCAACCCGCATCCAGCGCGCGGACCACCGGCTCGGCGCCGAGATAGATATTGGCCGAGGTGATACGCGAGCGGACCTTGAGGAAATCTTCGCCCGTCTCCATATTGGTGAACCGTTCACCGGCGGCGGTCAGCTCGTAGAGGTTGTTGACGATATCATCGCCGTACACGACGCCGACCTTGATATCGAGCTTCATCTTTTTGGAGAGCTCGATGATCTTGCGGGCAAGGCCGATCGGGTTGATGCCGCCGGCATTGGAGATAACTTTGACATTCTTCTTCACGATCAGCGGGAGGCAGTCGGCCATCTGGTCCAGAAAATCGACCGCATAGCCAAGCTCCGAGTTGGTGGCCCGTTGTCTCTGAAGGATAGACATGGTGATTTCGGCGAGGAAATCCATGGTGATATAATCGAGATGACCGCCGGTCAGTTGACGTTTAAGGGCGGAGAGGTCATCTCCCCAGTAGCCACCGGCGTTGCCGATACGGATTTTCTTTTTCAAGGTCGTGTTAGTCCTGTAAGTTGTTTCTGAAATAGCAATTACATCGCCCCTCTGGGTCGATGAAGGGGTTAATATAGGGGATGGAAAGCGGGTTGTAAAGGGGGGAGTAGAGTTCTCCAAGCCTGTAGGATATCAGAAAGTGAGGCTGTACACATGAAATGTGATATGAGGTTCGCATGTATCCATGCTAACTTGCCACAGAATTTATGGGAAGAATATTTCAATACTGCATCGCCTGTGTGAGACTCTCTTGGAAGAGTTCTTGGAACTCGGTTGGGGGAACCACGGGTACTCTTGTATTGACCGTTCTCGGTTCGCTTTCAATAGATGCAGGAATTCGAGAGTTTCTTGAACTCTCGAGTGCTTGGTTGGCCAGCGCATTGCTGTTTCTGACTGACACGGTTATCGTTTTCATTGTCTTGCTCGCTTTAAAGGCAATTTTCATCTCGCCTTTCAAGCTTGTTCAATCTACAGCAAAGAAACTTGAGGCTGCGCAGACGATTATCGATGGTTATCAGCGCGCTGGAGAGCCTGATCTACCATTCGAAGATGCAATGACCCTAGCTCATCAATTCTATCGGGCAACCGAATGTACTGGCTCGCAAATGCAACAGACTATAGTAGAGTGGATATTCAATGAGAAGCTAACGGCATGGGGCATGGTTCCACTCCCAGGAATGCGATGGGTGCCCAGAGCTCCCACAATGATAAAGATCCCCCACCAGTTTTTCTACAGTCCGAATGGCGGACCAACTGAAGACAATGGTTACGTATTTGAAATTTACACGAGCCTGCCAAATTGGGAAGAGCGGTCTAATCACAAATCTTACTGCAATGTCACATTAAATAAACGGCAGTTTCTTGCTGTGATGGCAGTCGAATCGACCAGAAAAGCAACGCTTGTACCCGGAGATTTTGAAATAGCATAGGCACTGACCGAGTTGCCAACCATTTATGGTGGGTTATCCCAGGTTGCTTCGTTGACCGGCCGCGACGCGGCCATGCTCCTCGCAATGACGATGGACGGATTTTGAGAAATTCACTGTCCCTTGGACCGTCGGGTTGAGCGGAGTCGAAACCCGAACACAAACCGAGATCACGACGCTTTGCCCCTGTCAAACGGTCAAGGCAAAGCTCGTGATGACAATCAAAATGTCATCAAAGTCGACCTCTACTCTATCGCTTTTCTCACGGCCGCTTCGGCGAGAAGTTGGGCGGGATTGATCAGGTCGGGAGCATCGGTCCCTTCGCCATACAGGAATGCAAACTCGGTGCAACCAAGTATCATGCCATCCACACCGCGCGCTCGAAGTTGCTCCGCTCCATTGCGGACGGCCATCCGGTCGGCATCGGTTTCGATACCAGCCATCAGGTGCGGGACAGCATCGAGGATCAATGCCTGCTGGTCGTCGCCAAGCGTTTCGGTACGTATCCCCCGCTTTTCAAGCGGAATCGTGTAGACCGGTACTCTGGGGTCACGGAATCCCATCACCCCGACATGTTTCCAGCCACGTCGATCTACTTCAGCAAGGGCAGAGTCTATTATGCTGAGGAACGGTTTCCCCGCGGCATTCTCGAACTGGTCGAGTATAAAATGCGGGCCATTGGCCATAACGATCAGGATATCGGCCACTTGTCCGAGGAATCGTGCGCCATGGGCGATTTCGGGATGGATGGTGAGCGGAAGTTTCGGGATGTTGTGTTCATCCATCACAAACGGTGGATTGCGGTGATACCAGACCACCAATCGCGGATAACCGGAGTTGGCGTTCGGCGGGATGAGCCGCTGGGAGACACGGTGGATGCGCTGTTCGAAATCCATGGTGGCATGGGGTCCGATACCGCCGAGCAGACCGATTGTTTTCATGTCATTCCTTGTTGAATTGATTGCTTCGCTACGCTCGCAATGACTATGCGTGTCCCTCTTAACTTTTATACGCTTTCTCCAACGCGGCCATATCGAGCTTGATCATTGTCTCCACCGCCTCGATCACTGCTTTGGTATTGCCGTTTTTGCTGTCGGTGATCAGTTGTTCGACATTTTTCGGCACGATCTGCCATGAGACGCCGAACCGATCCTTGAGCCATCCACAGGCCTGGATCTCTCCCCCATCGCCTAGTTTCTCCCAGTAGTAGTCGATCTCGGCTTGATCCTCACACTTCACCATGAGTGAGATAGCCATCGAAAACTGGGGAAACGGCCCGGCATCCATCGCCATATAGCGCTGACCATCCAATTCGAAAGTCGCGACCTTGAGCTTTTGCTCCGTTCCCGGCGGGTTGTGGTCAAGTGTGGCCATCTCGATGATTTTCGAGTTCTTGAAGATGGAGGTATACATCTTGACCGCCTCTTCGACCTGATCCTGCTGGAACGCCAGGAAAGTGATGATCTTCTGCATGCGAGTTTCTCCTCTTGATATGAGCGCGGCAAGCGGCGACGCCAGGCCCGGGCAGACCGGGAGGTCTGCCGCGCAAATCTACTTTTTCTTCCCGGTGGTCTTGCTTGATGATTTTTTCTTCGTGCGGGCTGATACCTTTGCGGCGTTTTCAGCGAGGCGATCTTTGACGATCTTTTTCACCAGCGTAGCCGGGAGTGAATTGTCCGGCGTGAAGTGAAGCCCGCTTTTAGCCTGCGGGTATTTGCCGTACTCTTTCGCATGTCGGCTCAAATACGAGCCGCTGCAGACAAACAGGCTGCAATGATTGTTGAAGGCGGCAAAGGCGACCAGTTGGCCATCCTGCTTGTACATCGGCATGGAGTAGCTGATGGTCTCTTCCGCTTTGGGGGCGGCAGATCTGATGGTGGCGCGGAGCTTCTGAAGCGCTTTGCGCTGATCATCAGGAAGATCCGCCAAGTAGGCATCAACACTGGAAGCTGCGGGACGCATAACCTCACCTCAATATTCTGATTCATGTTTTACACCCGGGGATAGCGATAAGATGAACAGGGAAACCTCATTAGTCAAGCCTGTCGCAAACGGGCCATATCACTTTCGGGAAGCGAAGCCTGAAAAACCGCGGGAAGATTTTGTGCGGAGTCGAGTAGTCACTTCATGATTGACTCCACATTCTGTCGGGGTAGAACGTCTCGAAGATAGGAGCCTCACATTCACCGCCGATTTCGCGCCATCAGGCGAGGGAGGTACCCATGCGATGGGTCCACAACACTCGGTATGCGGCTGTCATGGCCGCAGTCCTGCTCTCTTTCGGATACACCAGCCGGTCGGCCGACCTCGGCCGACAGATCGAAGGACCGTTCAGTTACCAGAATCTCAGCATCTATATTGTGCATGGGAGCCCGTCCGGCCCACATGATGGCCTCGTCACGCTGGACGAGGCACTGGCCAAAAAGTATGTCACCGTGTTTGAGACCGGCGATGTCGATGAACTGGCGATTGAGAATCACTCGGATTTTCCGGTCTATGTGCAGTCGGGCAGTATCGTCAAAGGGGGGCAGCAAGACCGTGTCATTCGGGATGACCTGTTGTTGGCGGCGAAGTCGGGCAAGCTCCCTCTCTCTTCCTTTTGCGTAGAGGCGGGACGATGGTCAGGACGGGCGGACGCCGACCATGATCGGTTTGAATCTTCTACTAATTTCCTTCCGACAACCGACCTGAAGGTAGCGGCCAAGGTGTCGCAATCGCAAACGGGTGTCTGGGACAATGTAGCGAAGTTTCAAACGAAGATCGCTCCCAAAGTGCGAGGCGGGCGATCGACCGATGTCGCCTACAGCACCAGCCTGCCGATGACCATGGAAAAGAACGAAGTTAAAGAGGCGATGCAAAGTCCGGTGGACTCGATCCTCAAGAGAATCAGACTGAGCAGTGACGCCGTGGGCCTTGTGGTGGTCATTAATAACGAGATCGTTTCCGCGGACCTGTATGACAGCCCGCGCCTATTCCAGAAACTCTACCGGAAGTTGATTGAAGCGGCGTCTGCGGAAGCCCTTTCGTTGAGCTCGGTTAATGTAAAAGGAGAGATTCCGACGATCTCGGTGGTCCAGGCATGGCTTGATTCGACGCCGATCTCCCTGCCGAATATTCGGCGCATCGATGGAGGGATCATCACCAAAGTCTATACTTTTAAGGACAAAGTGAATTTTGAGACCTATGTCGAGGGGGACCTTGTCAATTGGATCCACAAGAATGTGCTGAAGACGAAGTGATGATGTGTGATAATGAAGAAATGGCAGGACTCTTTGCGCTAACGAGCGAAGAGTCCTGCCTTGCTATTGTACTGGATTCCAGCCCCGGTTCAGGCCCGGGGCATGCTTTCGCTGGAATGAGGCGGTCTTAGGGCCGCCTGATCATTATCGCCTGCCTAGTACCATTTCGGGACGAACTTGTAGCCGTACGAGATAACACCCGAGGCACCCTCGGATTGCACTCGCCGGAACTCAAGTCGAACCTCCATACCGATCGACAGGTTGTCGACATCGCAGTCGGTCAACTGCGCCATCAACCGGGTACCGTCCGTCAGTTCAGCGATCGCCAGCGCATACGGCGCCATATCTTTGAACATCGGGCCGGGAGTCCGGATGACCGTGTAGGTGAGGACCTTGCCGGTATCAGGAAGAGTGACCATTTCCCGTTCGGTGTCACCCGTTTCCGGGTCGACCTGACGGGGCGGGAAATAGGTCTTGCCGCTCTTCTTGAATTTCACCGCTTCGAGGCGATACCGTTGCGGGTACTCGCGCCAGTTACGTGATGAAAACATCTTCATGACGCCACCTCCAGGATATGCACGACAGATGATGCGCCGGAACCGCCCATATTCTGGGACATGCCGACCTTCGGCGAATTCGGGATCTGGCGCCCATTCTCCGCCTGACCGGTCAGTTGCTTGTAGATCTCGACGATCTGGGCAACGCCGGTTGCGCCGACGGGATGACCTTTCGACTTCAAACCACCCGATGGGTTCATCGGGAATTTCCCTTCACGCGCGGTCTCACCGGCGAGGATCGCTTGTCCGGCTTTGCCGGGAGCGTACTTGCCGATCGATTCGGCGACGATGATCTCGGCGATCGTAAAGCAGTCGTGTACTTCGGCGAATTTGATATCGTCGATGCTCTTCCCCGCCATCTTGAGCGCCTTGTTGGTCGCGAGAGTTGCCGATTTGATGGTGGTCATATCGGCCCGTTGCGCCAGAGCGATCGAATCGGTGCCGATAGCGGAACCGATGATCTTTATGTACGGACGTTTCAGGCTTTGCGCGACCTCTTTGGTGGTGACGATCACCGCCGCGGCACCATCGGTAATAGGAGAACAGTCAAGGATCCGAAGCGGATCGGCGACCATTACTGATTTGGCGACTGTCTCGGCCGTGATCTCAAACGGATACTGCGCTACCGGGTTCTTTGCGCCATTGCGATGGTTTTTCACCGCGACAGCCGAGAGCATGTCGCGAGTAGTCCCATATTTCGCCATATGCGCATGAGCCATCATGGCGTAAAGACCGGGGAAGGTCGCGCCATGGAATACTTCATATTCCTGATCCGCGGCAGCGGCCAGAGCATCGGTGCAGTCATCGCCGGAGATATCGGTCATCTTCTCGACGCCCGATGCCATCACGATATCCGATGCACCCGAGGCAACTTCAAGAAACGCGGAACGGATCGCCATTCCGCCGGAGGCGCAGGCGGACTCAACTCGGGTGGCGGGCAGACCGCGCATCCCCAGATAGTCAGCCATCAAGGCGCCGATATGTTCTTGTCCGACGAATAATCCGCCCGACATACAGCCGACATACAGTGAATCGAGGTGATCGACTCCAGCCGACTTGATAGCGGCGCGGGCAGCATCAACGAACAGTTCGCGGAATGACTTTTGCCATACCTCGCCCCATTCGCTCATTCCGACGCCGACAATGTATACATCTCTCATGTCGATCATCTCCCTAGTCGTTTTTGATGATTTTGTGACGGAATTTCGCGTAGGTGCCGTATTGAATGTACATGACATTCTCTTCGAGCAATTTCCGCGTCTTAACGGCCAGGTCCCGGACCTGATCGATCCGGTCGGTCACTTTCCAGATGAAGGCATCAGAGCCTGCGCCAGAGCCATAGGAGCACATGAAGATCTGGTCTCCCGGTTTGGCGATATCGAGAGTGGCGGTCAAGCCGATCGGCGAGGCACCCGAGTAGGTGTTGCCAAGAGTCGGAGCGAGCCAGCCCGGATTGATCTGTTCCTGGGTGAAGCCGAGTTCCAGTGCAACTTTCTGCGGGAACTTCCCGTTCGGCTGGTGGAAAATCGCGTAAGCAAAATCCTTCGGCTTCATGCCGGATTTCTTCAGGATTGCGTTGGACGCTCCCTTGGTATGCTTGAAATAGGCCTCCTCGCCGGTGAACCGTCCACCATGCTGGGGATAAAACTGATGTTCTCTCCGCCAGAAGTCGGGGGTGTCGGTCATAAATGAATGAGTGTAGGTGCACTCGGCGATCAGGTTGTCCATCCCCATAATGAATGCCCCGGCTCCTGCCGCGGCAGAGAACTCGAGAGCATCGCCAGGAGCACCCTGCGAGGTGTCCGCGGCGATAGCGAGCGCGTATTTCATGTATCCGGAGGCAACATGCGACAGCGCAACAAACATCGCCTCAGAGCCGGCCTTGCAGGCAAACTCGAAATCAGCGCAATGAATGTCCGGAGTCGCACCGATCGCTTCGGCAACGGTCGTCCCGGACGGTTTCACTGCATACGGATGAGATTCCGAGCCAATGTAGATGGCGCCGATATCAACCGGGTTGACGACAATCGCGCGTTTCAGGGCACGGCGAGCGGCCTCGACTGCCAGCGTGATGGTATCCATGTCCGGCGGGGGGACAGACTTCTCACGAAGCATCAGCCCCTTCTTGTAGCTTTCAGCATCCTGGCCCCAGACTTTCGCTATCTCTTCGACTTTTATGCGATGTCTGGGTAGATGCGCTCCATAGCCGACTATTCCTGCCATAGGCTTTCATCCTTTGAATCTATGAGTTGGGTGGATTTGGGTACAAGGCAGACGGGAGCGCCGGCCGGAAAAGAGGACATAATTTGAGACGGTCGATAGATCGTACTCACTGCAGCTCCCGCAAAAAAACCGACAAGTTAGACGATTATTGTCGATTTCGAATATATCGAGTCGATTTAGGGAAAACAAGGGAGAAAATGGTTCCTTTTGTCCCCCTATATCAGTCTGCGGCAGTGTAATTTAGCTCTCAAGAAGCAGTTCGGTTTTGTCGATAATCTCTCACATGAAGCAAATACTCTTCGGCGCCGCTTTCGTTCTGCTCCTGGCCTCCCCTATTCTGGCCGGAACTGGTGCAGAATTACTCGACTCCAATACCGCATTTTATGAAGGGGAATCCCTGAGATATATCATCCCGGCGCCACGCCACTTCAAGATGGTGACGGATGAAGCGGCCGATGATGGCTACTCGTTTGCTTTCATTCCAAAGGTCGACGCATATGATTCCGCCTCGGTGATGATCGGGGTCAATATCTACAAGATCCGAGGGATGAAATTCGAGGCCGTAATTGTCAGTGATACCTCGTCGATGCGCGAGCATTACGGGCCATCGGTGACGATCCGCCCGGTAGAACCGTTGACCTCGTCAACAATGGATCCCTTGACCACATTTTATCTCAATATCGACCGCGGGTTTATCCCGAACGCGGCGATGGCCTACTTCGATGGCGGCACCGAAATCGTTATTTTCGAGTTGGTGATCAGCGAGGATATCCTTCGGTTCAAGGCCGAAGAGCTGTTCGCAGATTGCGTCAAGCATTTCCGCCCCCTGAAGCAGGGCTCGCTCGATTTCGAGTAAACCGTACCAGACTGATCATTCTTTCTCCCCTTCTTCCGGCTCCGTGAGGTCTGCGGCGTCATACGTTTGCTAGTGCTCATCCTCCCCTCCCCATTAATAAAGGGCCTCACATAGAGGGGACATTATGCCTGAACAGATTGAATTACTTTCACGGAAACATTTACTGACAACCGCACTGGCCTATATAGGGACACCGTATCGCTGGGGTGGGGATGATCCCTCTGGCTTTGACTGCTCCGGTTTTGTGCTGGAATGTCTGAAATCTGCCGGTTTGATCGGCGAGAAGGATGACTTCACGGCCAATCAACTTCTGGCAAGGTATTCAGCATCACAGATTGAGTCCGCCAGACCGGGTGCTCTTCAATTTCTATGCGATAAAACCAGATGTGCGTATCACGTGGTCATTTGTCTGGACGAGCATTTCCAGATCGGGGCATCGGGAGGAGATTCCAGGACACTCTCGACACCAGATGCCTGGCGGCAAAATGCGTATATCAAGATCCGGCCGATTAGTCAGAAGTTAAAGTCCGTCTATGTTGATCCGTTCAAATGAAAATCCACCCGGGTTGGAGCGGGTGGACTTCGCGGGGATGGGACTCGTGAGAGTCCCTGCGAGGAAAGCCCTCGTTTGGCACTCGCAGACAGCAGTTGGTCGCGAGTTACCCATAGTGGATAGCAGATGTCATGGTATCGCCGACTGCGAGGGGAAAAACAATCAACAACACGCGAAGCCAGTTTGCCCATGGCGCGTTTTGGATTGTCGAGCGTGCGGTTAAAATGCAGTTAAGATTGCTGTCGCTGAGAATACGTGCCTGACGGTTGTTATTCCCGGGAACGGAGAGCGCGAATCACCTCGCCGGGAGAACTGACGGTCATCAGTTCATGTCGAAACGCCTCGTGCTGGAGCATTTCGGCGAGCGATTTGAATGCTCGAAGGTACATGTTATCGTCGTAGGGGGGCGCCGCCATGACGAAAAAGAGGTGGACCGGCTGACTGTCGAGCGATTCAAACTCATACCCTACGTGGGAACGAGCGAAAGCGAGCATAAACTCTTTGGCCTGCATGGAGCGAATGTGCGGGATCGCCACTCCGAGGCCGATGCCGGTTGTCGCTTTTTTCTCGCGATTGACAAAATCCAGCAGCAGTTTGGAACGATTCCCCACCCGCGAGCCGGCATCGAGAAGATCGACCAGTTCCGAGAGGATCGCTTCTTTGGTGCGAAGACGCCACTTCTCGACTGACCCATTCTCCGGCTGAGGTTCGACCTCAGTGGTCATCTCAAGTTTGACCAGATCTTCCGTCAGATAACGAGACAAGTTCATAGTGTGCAATATCGGCGCGTTTAGTTACGAATTGAGTAAAGATAGCTTCTCAAGTCCCCTTTTGTCAAGAGATCGCATGGCAGCGACACCCTTGACACGGCTCAAAACATCGGTATATTTCTCTACCTTATGCAAGATCGGGGGAAATAGCTATGCGACTACTCCTGCCATTCCTTGCGATCATCTGCCTGACTTTGGTTGTGTGTGATGATGATCCGGCTCCAACGGCACCTAAGGCGCGGACCCTGGCAGATGTCCAGTGGGTCTCTGCTTGCTCGATTTACGATGACACCTTATCGCACAAAGCGCACTCATTAGTATTCATTGGCGCTTCATGGTGCGGGTGGTGCAACAAGCTGAAAAACGAGACCCTGTGCAATTCATCGGTTCAGGATGAAATGAATGAGTACTTCAATCCCGTGATGATCGAAGTGACTGCTGATTCGCAGGTCTGTTATCTCGACACCACGGTGCTCGCCGGGAATCTCCCCTCCTACTTCGGGGTGACCGGCTATCCGACGACCATAGCGCTCGATTCAAATGAACAGGTGATGAGCCGTTTGGTCGGCTTCCATGATGCCGCCTCTTTTCTCGGCTGGTTGCAGGCGCTGCGGGGAGCTCAGTAGGTCATTCCCCATATTGACTTTACTTCTGCCAAAGTACTTATTAGACCAATGCAAACAGACTATCGCCGTTCGTTGATTATCATTCTTTGTATTGTGCTGATGGCGGCAACGGGAGTATTCGCCCAAGCTGGTACCCCGGACAGTACCGCGGCGCCGGCCAAACCGCGTTCCAAACCGATGTTTGGATTCAAGGTCGGCTCGATCTTTGGCGGAAAGGTCAACATTGAGAATGTCGACACGCTGTCATCCTATGAGTTTATCCGGAATCTTGAGGCAGGCACAAGTCTTGGAGCATACTTTGAGTTCTCTTCCCCGGTCTGGACCACTGCCGGGATCAGCCTAGACCTGCATCGGATCAAGGCGGAAAATCTGGACGAATCTAAGTGGATGATCGATGTTGGGGTTGTTATCAAGTCATCGATGCGCAAACCGGGGCAGCGTTTCGCTCTTCGTCCGCTGATCGGGATATCATATGGGTATATTCCGGCGCTGGAAGGGAGAACAACTTCGGGGAGCTTTATGGTCGCCAAGTTGGGGGCCGAGACAGTCTACTTCCCGGGTTCGAGCAGACTGGGCATCACGCTGGAAACCTGCTTTATCGCGTCGCCGTTCGGGCGAGCCTTTTCAGATGATGAGGATGACCGGTACGACATAGCGGCCCGTCCGCGGCCGTTAGTGCGACTGGGGGTCGTGTTTCGATGACCATCGGGATGAGATAGATGCGCTGAGGTTGCCGGGAATTGGCCCAGTGACAATCTGATTCGAGGATTTCTATGTTCTGCCGAATAGTTTCAGTCGTTCTGCTTTGGTCTGTACTTTGGCCGATCAGTCTGTACGCTCAGGCTGAAGATTCTTCAAATACTAACCCGACAAAAGTGCACGATCGTTCCGAAGTGATCTTTGAGATAAAGCTCGGACTGACCGGTTCGGGCGACTTCTCTTCGGAGTCAGAGCGGACGGTATATTTTGGGACGCCAGGCAGTGATGTTACGACCAAATCCGGGTTGAATGGGGGGCTGTCCCTTGAGTTTCCAACTACTCACTCGACATGTTTCGCACTCATTCTGGATTTCCACAGGATGTCGCCAGAGGATCTGAAAGAATACAAGAATCTGATTGAGGTCGGTTTGCAGTTGAAAAGCGCGGTACGGGATCCTAATCAGAAGCTCGCGGTTCGATTTTTCGGAGGAGTGTCCTATGGAGCAGTGCCGCAAATCGGTGGTGTTCGGGCGGCCAATTGTCTGATATTAAAGGGTGGTCTTGAGTTATGTACGTTCCCGAGCCCTCGCGGCATCGGGTTCGTTGCCGATTTCGGCATGATGGGCTCGGTGATAGGGCGATCCGAAGGGGATACCTTCAGTATGTCACCGCGGCCGTTTGTTCGAGCCGGTATCGCGTTTCGGTGAACCGTCTAATGAATTGTGGCGCAAAGTGTTCTTCCCGGACAAAAACCGCTTGGCAGGATGGCGGATTCTTTGTATAGTCGGGTCTGCCTGGAAACAGGCAGATTGCATAAACCGTCTCTAATTGGGGCAGTAGCTCAGCTGGGAGAGCGCCACGTTCGCAACGTGGAGGCCGTCGGTTCGATCCCGATCTGCTCCATTTTTTATGGTTACTCGAACGAGTGCTAGATGGGGAGTTAGCGGTGCCCTGTAACCCGGAACCCGCTCTACCGGGATTGAATTCCCACCCGAGGGTTTAGCAATCGGTTTAGTACGGCAGCTGTCCGGCGTTGAGGGCCGGGTCCTGTACAGCAGCGGCCTCCTAACCCCGCCAGGACCGGAAGGTAGCAACGGCATGAAGTGTCCAACGTGTGTTGCAGGTTTCCCCGACCTGAGTTGTGTGGCTGTGCGATAGATCGAGCGCGATTCAGAGGTGGGTGCACACTAATTTGAATGCCCCCTGGTGACAGGGGGCATTTTCTTGCCAGAAAATATCGCGGTCACTTGAGTATTGCCGATCCACCTGGCTCTCATATATTCCCCTATGCTGATCCGGCTGCTGCTCCTCTTCACTGTCATTCTCTGGGGGTCGACATTTGTCGCCACCAAAGTCCTTCTCCCCTATATCAGCCCGGCTGAACTGCTGGGACTTCGCATGTTGATCGGTTTGCCGATCCTTGGGGGAATCGTCTTCGCACGAAAAGCAAAATTCGATTTTTCGCGAAGTGAATGGGTTTCGCTGATGATCGGCTCGGCAATCTTGACAGCGCATTTCCTGATCCAGATAACCGGGCTGAAGTACACCACTGCCACCAATACCGGTTGGATAATCTCGGTGACGCCGCTCATCCTGGCGGTGATCAGCTATCTGTTCCTTAAAGAGAAGCTTGACCGGGGGGTGGTAGTTGGAATAGGGGTGGCGACATTGGGGGTGCTGCTCCTCTTTTCCAAAGGGGATTTTGGCTCGATCGGCTGGCTGAAATCGACCGGCGATTGGTTGATTCTGGTCTCTGCGCATACCTGGGCGATATATACGGCTGTCATCAGGACGGTCACTCGGACGAAGGACCCTCTGGCAGTGACCTTTGCGGTCCTCTTCCCTACATTTGTGCTGATGGTCGGTTACCTGGTCTGGCACAACCAGTGGCAGGTCTATCTTGAACTGCCGCTTGATGCAGTTGTCTCCCTGCTGCTTCTGGCGGTCCTGGCGACGGCGCTGGCGCAGTGGTTCTGGCAGATGGGGGTGGCAAAGATCGGTGCTGCCAAATCGGGGATTTTTCTCTATCTTGAGCCCTTGTCGGCGACCGCTATGGGGGTCGCCTACCTGGGGGAACCGTTTGGTATCTTCACCGCTGTTGGCGGGCTGATGGTGCTGGCGGGGGTTTATCTGGCTGAACGGAAAAAGTAGTTTGGGAATTCAATGATATGTTGATCGGACATTTTGGCGTCGCATTGGGGTTGAAACGATTCGCCCCAACAATAAATCTCATCTGGCTGTCGATCGCGGCAACCGGCATAGATCTGCTGCTCTGGATCCTGGTGCTGGCCGGTGTCGAGACGGTGATCACGCCGGAGAATTACGGTCAGCTCCATTACCTGCAGTTTATCTTCCCTTTCTCGCACAGCCTGGCGGGAGTGGTGGCCTACTCCATACTATTTGCTATCCTCGGTTATCTCTTTACCCGCCGATCATCGCGCGCGGTCTCCGCGACCGTGATGTTCATAGCGATGTTTTCTCATTGGGTGCTGGATTTCCTGGTTCACCCGGAGCAGCTTCCGCTTGTCGGCGAAACCTCTCCCAAAGTTGGACTGGGACTCTGGAATACGCTTCCAGCGGCGCTGGCACTCGAGGCGTTGATTTTCGTGATCGGCTTAATAATGTACTACCGCGGCACACGCCCAAAAAATAACACCGGACGGTTCGGTCCGGCGATTCTGTTCGTAATTGTGGCGATAGTCAGTCTGGTTGGTCAGGCAGTCAGTTCAACACCGGTTGAGAGCGACATGGTCGCCGGTTCTTCGCTCGGGTTGCTTTTGATCGTGATCTTTATCGGTGGCTGGATGGATGCCAGCCGTCGACCGCTGCGCAATTAGCGGTGGTCATCCACTCACCGCGACTATGCTTACTACCGATGCCTGTTCATCGGCATCGCGAAGCACCAGCCAATACCAGCAGAGAAGCATCAACATCGGCAGGTCGGAATTGTCGGTTCCAGCCGGCTCGATCATGATGGATCCTTCGACCTTGAGAAAGTGTCTCTTAAATAGCGCAGTCATGACCAACCGGTCGCGCAGATCGTAAAGCCCCCACTCTCCCCTCACCCGTTTTGTCTTGCGCCATGCGTACTGCGGCCCGGATAGCAAAGTTATTTCTGCGGCGGACCAGCCTTTGCGACGCATCGCCGCGATATCAGTCTCGCTTCCGGCTTTGCGGACGCCGACCCAGGTGTTGAAAAATCCGTTCCGCTTGAATGTCCACCGACCATCGACTGCCTCGGCGACAGCGCGGGAGCCGAACATATTGTCGAAGCGGAGACTGGCATGGGTGATGCCATCAGCCGTCATGTCCCAATCTCGGGATTTGACATGTTGGCAGGAGAGCAGTGCAGGTGTTTTTAGCGTTGATCCCATGATTCCCTCACTCTTCAAGGTTATTGGGTTCGCTTTACTATACGTGGAGTGTGTGGTCTGCGATATTCCGGAGAGGATAGGATTGTGTTAGGAAGGTGTTAGGCGGGGTAAATGGCAGGATCCATCTGTTCCTGGCGGACAGAAGATCCTGCCTTACGAATCCTTACGCACTTCGACTTCGCTCAGTGCGTCTCTTTGAGTCTAGCATTCCGCACTTTCGAAGTACGGTTAGAAGGGCCGTCGGGTTGAGCGTAGTCGAAACCCGTATGAAATATCAGCTCGCTTCTACCGGAGTCAGCTTGAGGTCGTCCTCGACCATCTCCACTTTCAGTTTCTGGCCGGGTTTCAAGGCGCCGGCGAGGAGCAGTTTTGCTACTTGTTGGCTCAGTTCCTTGTTGATCAGCCGTTTGATCGGGCGGGCGCCGAATGCCTGGTCATAGCCGGTCTCGGCGATAAACTTGACGGCACCATCAGTGACTTCAAGCGTGATATCGCGCTCCAGCAGCAACCGTTCGAGACGTTTGAGCTGCAGTCTGACAATGCTGGCGATTTCCGGTTGCGACAGCGCGGTGAAAACGATGATCTCGTCGATCCGGTTGATGAATTCCGGACGAAGGGTCTGGCGGAGCCGCTCGAGAACGGTCTTTTTCATTTCCTCGAAAATAATATCCCGGTTGAACTCGCCCATCGAGGCAGACTGCTGCATGATGTATTCCGCCGCGATATTCGAGGTCATGATGAGAATGGCGTTCTTGAACGAAACAGTCCGGCCGCGGTTGTCGGTCAATCGGCCATCATCGAGTACCTGCAACAGGATGTTGAAAACTTCGGGGTGCGCCTTCTCGATCTCATCCAGCAGTACCACTGCATACGGGCGACGGCGGACTGCCTCAGTCAACTGCCCTCCCTCATCGTAGCCGACATACCCCGGCGGCGCGCCGATCAGGCGTGAGACCGAGTGACGCTCCATATATTCCGACATGTCTATTCGGACAACGGCATCCTCGGTGCCGTAGAGGAAATCGGCCAGCGCCCGCGCAAGTTCCGTCTTGCCGACACCGGTCGGGCCGAGAAAGATAAATGAGCCAATTGGACGATTGGGATCGGAGAGTCCGGCGCGCGATTGACGGACCGCGTTGGCGATCGCGATCACCGCTTCATCCTGTCCGACTAGCCGCTTGTGAAGTTCATTCTCTAAGCGAAGCAGCTTTTCGGTCTCAGATTCGGTCAGGCGGGTCACCGGGATGCCGGTCCATTTGGCGACGACCTCGGCGATCTCGTCGGCATCAACCTCTTCTTTGAGCAGTGCGCGCTTTTCCTGAATCGCGACCAGCGAATGGGTCAGAAATTGAAGCTGTTTGTCAGCCTCAACTAAATCGCCGTACTTGATTTTGGCGGCGGCGCCGTAGTCGGCGTTTCGTTCCGCCTCGGCCGCTTTCAGCTTGAGTGATTCAATCTCCGCTTTGGTGTCGCGGATGGAGCCGATCGTCTCTTTCTCTTTTTCCCACTGTTTCCGCAAATCTTCGCGCTGACCAAACAGCTCTTTCAGTTCTTCCTCGATCGGTTTGAGTCGTTCGGCGGCATCGCGCTCTCGCTTGATTCCTTCCTTTTCGATTTCAAGTTGCCGAATGCGCTTTTCGACAGCGTCTAGTTCTTCGGGCATCGAGTCGATCGAGATGCGGAGTTCGGCGGCGGCCTCGTCAATCAGATCGATCGCTTTGTCCGGGAGAAAGCGGTCGGCGATATAGCGGTCCGAGAGTTTAGCGGCGGCGACAATGGCAGCATCGGAGATTTTGATGCCATGGAAAACTTCGTACTTTTCTCGAAGACCGCGCAGGATCGAGACGGTTTCTTCAACTGTCGGCGGTTCGATAGTAACCACCGCAAAGCGACGTTCGAGGGCGGCATCTTTTTCGATATGCTTGCGGTACTCGTCGAGAGTCGTGGCACCGATGAAGCGAATCTCGCCGCGCGCGAGCGCAGGTTTGAGCATGTTGGAAGCATCCATCGCGCCTTCGGCGGCTCCGGCGCCGACGAGAGTGTGCATTTCATCGACAAAGAGGATGATCTTTCCGGCGGATTCTTCGACCTCTTTCAGAATTGCTTTCAGCCGTTCTTCGAATTCGCCACGGAATTTGGAGCCGGCGATAAGAGCGGCAAGGTCGAGCGCAACGAGTGTCCTGTCTTTGAGCGTCTCAGGGACTTCGCCAATAGCGATCTTCTGCGCCAGACCTTCGACCACGGCGGTTTTGCCGGTCCCCGGCTCGCCGATAAGGACCGGGTTGTTTTTGGTGCGGCGGGAGAGGATTTTGATAATCCGTCGGATCTCATCATCGCGGCCGATCACCGGGTCGAGTTTTCCATCGCGGGCAGCTTTGGTCAGGTCGCGCGAGTATTTTTCGAGCACGGCATATTTTGCTTCGGGGTTTTCATCGGTGACGCGGGACTTGCCGCGAATGGTCGAAAGTGCTTTGAGGACTTCGTCGCGGGTGATGCCGTTGCGTTTGAGAATTTCCTGCGCCTTGCTTTTGACCTCGAGCATCGCCAACAGCAGATGTTCTACGGAGACATATTCATCGGCGAACTGCTTTAGTTCGTTCTCTGCTTTGTAGAGAAGCTGCGTCAGTTCGTTGGAGGAATAAAGTTGGCCGCCGGATTGGCGGGCGAGCAGTTTCAGTTCGTCATCGACCTCGGCCTCGATGGTGTCAACTGATGCGCCGATCCGTTTGACAATCTGGGCGACGAGGCCATCTTCCTGTTTGAGGAGGGCCAGGAGGAGATGTTCCGGGACGACCTGGGGGTGTGATTCTGCCTGGGCCAATTGCTGGGCATATTGGATGGCATCAATCGAGCGTTGGGTGAATTTATTGAGGTTCATGGGGTGACCTTGGATTGCGAATCCTTACAGTGTGTTTTTTACTGGCGTCGAGACTCGCCTCATACTCGATCTCAGTAAAATCGTCTTGGTTCTTCTCGAGAAATCGTTCGAGAATGTCAACAAATTGCCGGCATTCATCGCTTTCATACCACTCTCTCTCCAGTGATGTGAATGACTCCGAATTGTCGATTGAGAACTGCTCTGCGAACTCCCAGTCCATAGCATTCTTTTCGATGTTACCGCTGATAGTTAGGGATTGAAATGCCCTTTCCAGTGAGGAGGCCGCTATATCCAAGCCAGTCATTCTCAGCGCTCTTATCGTATCTGGAGTGTGGCGATTCCGAGTGTTTAGAAAAAACTGCCAAAAGCCTCCATTGCATAACTCAGAACAGCATTCAAAGGCCAAGAACAGCGCCAACTCGGAGTCGGTGAGTTGTTCTACCTGACCAACCTGTATTCGCTGACAAATCAGCGAATACGTGCAGGGAACAGAGTTTAGACCCAAACCGCTCACCCTTCCCACTCCTCTATCATCTTCTTCTGTTTATCCGTCAGGTTCTTCGGGATCGTTACTTTCACCTCGACATATTGGTCGCCGACTGTGCCGTTCGCGTTAATCCCTTGCCCTTTGAGACGCAACATGGCGCCGGGTTGTGTTCCCGGCGGGATAGTCAGCGTCACCGTTTTGGTCAATGTCCGGACCGACCGTTTCGCACCCAGAATCGCCTCGGTAAACGGAATCTCAATCGAACTATAAATGTCGTCCCCCTTGCGCGTGAAATATGGGTCTGGCGAGAGATGGACCGTTATCAAAAGGTCGCCGCTGTGGCCGTTGTTGACTCCCGGCTCTCCCTGCCCCGCCAGACGAATGCGGCCGTTGTCATCGATACCGGCGGGGATACGGACATTCAGCTTTTTGGAGCCGACCTGGATGATCCGGGTGGTGCCGGTGACCGCCTCCATGAACGGGATGATGATCTCCGCTTCGATATCTCGCCCCGGTTGAGGGGGCATCTGGCGGGAACTGCGTCGACGGGTGCGACTTCCGCCACCAGTGAACGGCGAATCGCCGCCGAAAAATTGGGAGAGAATTTCTTCCCAGTTTTCTTCGCCTGCCGAGCCGGGATTGCCTCGACGGAACTGCGTGGGATCGAACCCACCTTGCGGCCCACCCTGGCCGGAAAATGCGCCATAGCGACGAAGGGTGTCGTACTCCGCGCGTTTTTTGTCATCGGAGAGGGTGTCGTATGCCTCGGAGATCTCCTTGAACTTCGCTTCGGCGGATTTGTCTCCCTTGTTGCGATCGGGATGGTGCTGTTTGGCCAGTTTGCGAAACTGCTTTTTGATCTCGTCTTGCGAGGCGGTTTCGGTGACACCGAGGATTTGATAGAAGTCTCTGGCCATGCTCTCTTTCTCTCTGCTCCACGCCCGGTATAGATATGCAGCGTTTGGACAGTTATGTCAATCGCTCTTAGGGACTAATTGCACATTTGCCCCGGCTCCTGCAGGGCAAGATTTGTAGGGCGGGTCCATCTTCGAACCCGCCTCTTTCGATCATTGTCCATGAACCCACCCAATGGGTGGGGCACATATTGATTGCTGCGCTCGCAATGACGTTCTATTGTTGGCGAGGTAAATGGCAGGATCCATCCGTTCCTTGCGGACAGAGGATCCTGCCCTACAAGTTGCCCTGCCACCTGCCCTACCCCACTCTACACTTCAGACGGCGGTTTCTCCTTGTCGTCCGCTACGAAGTCCAGTTCCTTTTCATCCTGCTCCATATAGATAACGTGTTCAATCGATTTCTGGCGGTCGGCATTTTGGAATGAATGGAAGGCCGACATAGAGACAATCCGTGATTCACCGAACATCTTTTTATCGATGAAAACGCGCTTTACCACGTAGGCCATTCCGCCAAAAATCGCCAGGAGCAGTCCGGCCAGAACGAGCCAGGATGTCATATCATCCAACATAGGCATCATCTAATAATTTGTAGGGCGGGTCCGTCTCCGAACCCGCCTCTTTCAATTATTCTCCATGAACCCACCCAATGGGTGGGGCACACAACGTGACTACTCCTTCACCTCCTCGAATTCGGCGTCGACCGGTTTGGAGTCGCCGGTCGGGCTGTCGGTCGGCGACGTGCGTTGGTATTGCTGGCTGCTGCCGTTTGAGCCTGATGCTGATTTATACATCTCGGCCGAAGCTTCATGCCAGACCTGATTCAACGCATTGGTGGCCGATTCGATCTCGGACAGATTATCGCTCTTGATCGATTCTCTGACACGAGACGCGGCGGCCTCCAGTTTAGCGCGCGTTTCGGCGGACAGCTTGTCGCCGAGATCGCGCATCTGTTTTTCAGACTGGAAAAGAGCAGCATCGGCGAGATTGCGAATCTCGACCTTCCGCTTTTTCTCTTTGTCTTCGGACTCGTGCGCTTTGGCATCATTGACCATCCGCTGGATTTCCGTTTCGTTCAGACCGGAGGAAGCCTCGATCCGGATATTCTGTGATTTGCCGGTCGCTTTGTCGGCGGCGGTGACATGCAGGATACCGTTGGCATCGATATCAAAGGTCACTTCGATCTGCGGCAAGCCGCGCGGCGCAGCAGGGATACCATCGAGAATGAACCGTCCGATCGTTTTGTTGTCGTTCGCCATCTCGCGCTCACCCTGCAGCACATGAATATCGACCTGCGGCTGGTTATCCGCTGCGGTCGAGAAGGTCTGCGACTTTTTAGTCGGAATAGTGGTATTCCGGTCGATCAGTCTGGTCATCACGCCTCCGAGCGTTTCAAGACCGAGCGACAAAGGAGTGACATCGAGAAGGAGCACTTCTTTGACATCGCCGGTCAAAACGCCACCCTGAATCGCCGCGCCGACGGCGACGACCTCATCGGGGTTGACCGAGCGATTCGGCTCTTTGCCGAAATAGCTTTTAACCGACTCATAGACTTTCGGCATACGGGTCATGCCGCCGACGAGAATGACATCATCGATCTGCGACGGCTGCAGTTTGGCGTCGTCGAGCGCACGGCGCACCGGCGCCATGGAGCGTTCGATCAGGTCATCCACCAGTTGCTCGAATTTGGCTCTGGTGAGCGTCAGATTCAGATGACGCGGTCCGGATGCATCGGCCGTGATGAACGGCAGATTGAGACTGGTCTGCATAGTCGAGGAAAGCTCGATCTTCGCTTTTTCAGCCGCTTCACGGAGACGCTGCATAGCCATCGGATCTTTCGAAAGATCGATCCCGTCGGATTTGCGGAACTCTTCGGTCATCCAGTCGATGATCCGTTTGTCGAAATCATCGCCACCGAGGTGGGTGTCACCATTGGTGGAGAGAACTTCGAAGACTCCTTCACTCAGTTCGAGGACGGAGATATCAAACGTTCCACCGCCGAGGTCATAGACGGCTACCTTGCCGGTCTTTTTCTTGTCCATGCCGTAGGCAAGGGCGGCAGCGGTCGGCTCGTTGATGATCCGTTTGACATCGAGTCCTGCGATTCGTCCGGCATCTTTGGTCGCCTGACGCTGGCGGTCATTAAAGTAGGCCGGGACGGTGATGATAGCATCGCGGACAGTCTCGCCAAGGTAATCCTCAGCGGTCTTTTTCAGGCGCGCGAGGATCATCGCCGAGATCTCCTGCGGCGTGTACTGTTTGCCGTTCATTTCGACAGTCGGTTCACCGGCATTGTTGGCGGTGACTTTGTAAGGGAAATTCTTGATCTCCTGGCGGACTTCGTCGAATTTCCGTCCCATCAAACGCTTGATGGAGAAAACGGTATTCATCGGGTTGGTGACCGCCTGGCGTTTGGCTACGGTGCCGACCAGACGTTCAGAGGCGCGATCGATCGCTACCACCGACGGGGTGGTTCGTCCACCCTCGGCGTTCGGGATGACGACCGGGTTGCCGTTTTCTATGATGGCGACCACGCTGTTAGTGGTGCCGAGATCTATTCCAATAGTTTTGCTCATATCTCGTTCTCCTGTTCAGTAGAAAAGGCTGGTCGCGAGGACCAGCCTTTCTCTTCCACATCGCAACTGACTGTTAACGGTACTGGTTAGGTCGGCTGGTTAGCCGATCGTGACTTCAACCTCGCGCGGTTTGACTTCCTCGCGCTTGTTGAACTTCACCTCAAGAATGCCGTTTTTGTACTCCGCTTTGATCGAGTTCTGGTCGAGCGTCTCAGGGAGCGTGAAGCTCCGGGAGAATCGTCCGGTCCGGATCTCGCTACGGATGTAGTTGGCTTCCTCCGACTCAGCGCGGAATTCCCGCTGGCCGGAGACGATCAGGTCGCCATCCTTGACGGTCACTTTGATATCTTTCTTATCCAGACCCGGCAGTTCGAACAGCAGGGCGATCCCATCGCGGCTTTCCTTGATATTGACGCGCGGGTGGAATTCAGCTTCACCTTCCGAGCGAAGATGCGGGAATCCAAAGATATCCGAGACCATGCGGTCAATTTCGCCGCCAAAGCGGCTGTCGGGGCGAACTAATACGTTGTTCATCGTTGAACCTCCTCGTCTGTATGCTTGGTTGTTGTTTTCAGCGTTTCGGGCGATTCGAACTGTGCAGGTCATCTTACTCTCTCCGTTATTTCTGTTTGTTTACTTCTGCAGGTAGGTAATACAAGCGTTGTGCCAAAGCAGCTAACGCATTGATAAAGAATAGATTACGAAATCTATGGAGAATATAGTGACGGAGCGCTTGTCAGAATGGCAGAGATTGGCAGTCAAATAGGCAGACGAGAGTCAATATGGCATCGTGGAAATGCCATATTGACTGTCAGTTATCAGCTTTTGGAGAGAATTTCTGAAATGGTCCGCTGGAGCGGCGAATTCTTGAAGAGAAATTTCTGGGCCGCTGAAAGAGAGTCGCGGTACTCCCTGATCTGATTTAGGGCGGGACGGTCACCGATTGTCCCCAGCGCCTTGACGATAGCCAGGCGGAGGTCATCTTTAGAGTGACGGCCCGCGGAGATCGTGTTCAGGTCATCCTCGCTATTGAGGATCCGGCTGAGATAGGCTCGGGCATCTTCCCCGCCCAATTTGCCGAGTACCGATATAACCTTGATCGCTTCACTGGAGTTGCGGTTGAGCAGGTCAGTGAGCATCGGGACAACCTCTGGGGTGCCGATAACACCGATTGCCGCGACAGCGGTTTCGCGAATCTCATGTGAGGAATCTTCGGCCATGAGCAGGAGGAGATCAACGGCTTCTTCCCCGCCGATCTTTTCGAGAGCGGTGACGATTTCGCGGCGGACGCGGATATCGTTATCGGAGATGCGGAGGCGCAGTGGTGCGACCGCATCGCGATCCTTCAAATTGCCCAGGACGAAGATCGAATTGCGAATCAGATACCATTTGGCATCGGGGAGTTCCTGCCGTCCGATTTCCCGTTCAAACCAGTTGTCATCATTAACAATGCGCGAGAAAACGACCAGTGCAGATTTCCCCATTTCGGCCAGGATGCGAAGCGACTGCTGGCGAACCTGACGCAGTGGGTGTGCGACGATCTGGGAGAGGGCGAAGGCGATCTCTTCGGAGCCGATCGAAACCATGATCCGCTTTAACTGATTGCCAATTTCGTGGTCAGCGTTGATCGTCTCTTTGATAAGGCGATCGATGATCTCGGGTCGGTTAAGGGATTCAAACGCCTTCTTGACCGCCATGGAATCATAGACGGTGACGCTTCCATCCTGATAGCGACGAGTCGCCATACAGGCGCTGATCTCGGCCATCAGAGAGAACTTCCGTTCGCGGATAGCGCGATCGCAAACGCGCCAGATAAGTTCTGAATATTCAAAAGTTTCGCGACGAGCAGTCAATTGGACAACGACCTGCTTGACCAGATCTTCGAAGAGGCGGAAGTCAGTCTGGAAATTGAGCTGATCGATCGCGCGAGAGAGCAGGCTCAGTGCCTGTTGGCGGCGGCCGGGATTGGAGTCCGAAAGCAGTTCGGTCAAGCGAGTCAGGATCGAGCTCGCCTTCTCTTTCAGGCCGGTTTTGAGAAGCCGCTCGAAAGCGTCGGAGAACGGCGTGATCTCATACGACTGGCTTCCGTCGGAACAGTATTCTTCAAGCAGTGATTCGATCTGACTGAGCGCCTCGGTTTTGATCTTCCCGGTAGAACTTTTGGGGTCGACTTTGGGTGGAGCGGATCCGACTGCCGGGACAAGGTCAAAGGTAGAGAGCTGTTTGAGGATATTTGCCGACTCCGGGTGCAATTCAGCCAGCTTCAGCAAGGAGACAAACTTTCGGACATTTTTCTCGCGGTCCGGATCGGATTCCGGCTGGCCGGAGATGACGGATGAAAGTCGCTCCAGCTCCTTGCGAAATTCGCGAGTCGGCAGAGAGGTGACCCGCTCAGGCATCAAGTAGCGAACCAGATTTGGATGGAAGTCAATGCAGTGCGTGATCAGTTCCGAGTCCGGAGTCTCGGCGAGTTGGGCCAGGACGGATGGATCGGTGCCGAGTTGATCAAGGGTGAACCGTCGAACAGAAAAGTCGTCATCCACTTCCCCGCGATACTGGCGCTGTTCTTCGAACAGTTTGAATGCGCGCTCAGTGTTGGCCTCGACGGTCTTGATATTGCGGCGCGAAAGAAAGGTCATGAAGTGATAATTGGGGTCATCCTGCTTGACACGTTTGACGAAGCGTTCCATGAAAACGCCGAATTCTTTCATTGAGATATTCTGGTCGAACAGCAGGACGGTGATATCGTTCATCTGCATCGGCTGGATGATCTGCGAATGGTAGACGGCATCCTTGAGCGCGATATTGCAAATGATCAGATTGGTGCGCTGGATCGCGATGGTCACGGTCGAGCGGAACTGGAAGTACTTGGCTAAGAGAAGGAATGGTTTTTCGAGCGCTTTCTGTCCGACCGGATGGTCCGGCGAGTAGATAGCGATCTTCTTGCAGGACATGGCCAGCTCGCTGGCGAGCAGATGGCTCAGTTCATTGAGATTGGTGCGCAGCAGCGCTTCACTGACGGTCCTGGGTGAGTTGTGCATGCTCATCTCCGTAACAGAGGATCCTTCCCGACTGAGTCGCGACAAAGATACGGGTTCCATCGGTGACTGGCGGGAAGGCGATCGCTCCGGTTACTTCCGTCTCAGCGACGTGGGAACCGTCGTGCGAATTCAACACCACCAGCTTTCCGGACATGGTCCCGGCGACCACGAACTGACCAACCAATAACGGAGACGCCTTGACTACATCGACGATCGGATAGCTCCAGATCAGCGCGCCGTTGTTCCGGCTGAGAGCGACGATCTCGCCACCGGAGTGTCCCAGGATGATCATATCACCACTGATAGCCGGCGCGTTCCAGATCGGCCCTTTGAGTCTGGTTTGCCAGAGGACGGTGCCGGTCTCTGCCTGAATGCCGTAGACCTCACCGGTCATGCTGGCAACATACAGGAGGTCGGCTATAGCAACACCGCCGACAAGAGGACCATCCAGTTTCACCTCATACAGCAATTCGCCGGTCGAATCGGCGAGTGCGAAGAGATGGCCATTATCCGAGGGCTGGAAGATCCGTCCGTCGCTGTAAGCGATCGGAGCGACAAATCTTCCGGAGCCGGAAAAATCCCAGAGATGCTTGCCGGTGGTCAGCTCAAGAGCCGACACCGTGCCATCGCTGGAACTGATTATTAGTCGGTCATTTAGTATTATCGGAGCGGGGGCGGCATCCTTTACCGGCGCCCTCCAGATAGTCTTGCGGGTCTTCAGATTGATGGCGTCGACCCGGTTCCGAGCCGGGGACAAGCCTATGAACAGCAGGCTATCCTGCATCTGTACCGCAGTCTGGCCGGTGCCAGAAAGCCGTAGCTTGCCGTAGAGGCTGCCGTTGGCGACATCGTAGAAATGTACCCTCTTCCCGGTCGTCGTGACCACCAGATGGCCGTGGTAGACCGTCAGCGGGGCGGCCGGGCGGTAGCCGTACTTGTCAGACCAGAGCAGATTGAGTTTGCCTGAGAAGTTGGCTTCAGCAGCAGCCCCTGATGACTGGAGGTCTCCCCTATGGTAGGGCCAGGCGCTCGATCTCTCGGCAAATTCCTGGGTGTACTTCACCCGGCTGGAACAAGAGACCGCCAGCAAGACGAATAGAAGGAGGGATACCCTTAGGCGGTTCATCAGAAATTCCACCCAAAGAAGAAATCGAAATCGGTCCGCGGTGAGATAGACTCGAAATCAGTGGTTCGAGCAAAGTCGAATCTGAGTTGCACGATATAGCCCAGGTTCACGCGGAAGCCGGTGCCGAATGAGCCATAGAATTGGTCGAATTCGTCATCCCAAGCGGCGCCGGTATCGAAAAAGAGTACACCGCGAATTCCACGGAAAGCCATACCGCCGAACGGTAGGCCGATAACCAGATCATCGACCAACGGGAAACGGAGTTCGTTCGACGCGAAGAGGATATTCTTGGAGTACCAGTAGTTGCGTTTGAAGCCGCGGAAAGACCAGCTTCCGCCGAGATAGGCGCGCTGCGGCTCCACTCCGTCGGAGGCATAGGCAAACATCCGATTGGCAACAGCCGAACTCTGCCCGAGTCTGAAATAGTGGCGGACATCGGCAAACCCCATCCGGCTGTACGAACGGAAGTCCGAGAGCGATCCGGTATGACCGATCGTGAAATTGTACCTTCTCCCCTCGATCGGGCCGGAGATATCCCAATACGAATTATCAAAAATGTAACTGAGATAGTTCGAGCCGAGCACTCCCTCGCGCGGTTTCCGGCCGTACTCAAGTTCCTTCTTGGAGTAGCGGAGTGAAGTGGTGAATTCCATCCGGCTGAATTTGGAGAACGGATAGCTGATCAGTCCGACACCGCCCACCTGCCGCTCGTCGTAGTAGAGATCGTAATCGTTGTAATACTCATCAAAAAGATGGTAGACGCCAACTCCCCAGTTCATCCGGTGTGTCCGGTTGACATAGGTGACGCCAACATTAAACGAGGTCAGAAAATCATCTTTGTTGCTTGAGGTATTGGACAGGAAAAGATAGTACGCTTTGTTGCCCAGAATATCCGAAACCATACCCTGGAAGCCACCGACCGAACCATAGACTGGATCATAGCCGACGTTGGACTGCGCTATATCAAAGGAGTAGTCGGCGTCGTACGAGATCGAGGCATCGGTCACTTCCTTGCTGATGGAGACCGGTTCCCACACCAGCGTAGCAGTATCGGGCGGATACTCCAGCGGTTTGGCATATTCGGGAAGATCCATCTGATAGACCTGGAATCCCTGGTCCTGGTAGCCGGTGTAGAGAAGCTTGGTGCCGTCGGCATTTATGCGGGGATCAAAAGCACCGGTCACATAGGTCGACTGCCGCGACATGGTGCCATCATCGGCGAGCAGGAAAAGATTGTAGGTCCCTTCTCGATCAGAGGAGAAATAGATCCCTTTCTCGGTTGCTTCGGGGGTCTGGTCATGGAAAGCACCGTGAGTCAGCTGTTGGATAGCGAGGGTGGCTGGTTCGAGCTGGAAGATATTCAGTGAACCGGTCTTGCCATGTTCACCCCGGTCGGAAGCAAACAGGATACGGGAGCCATCGACAGAAAATGTCGGATCAGTGTCGTAATAGATATCATCGGTCAGGGCGCGATAGTCGCCCGACAAAAGATCAAGCAGGTAGAGGTCGGCATAGCCGGAACGTCGGACACCGGAGAAAATCACTTGTTTGCCATCGGGCGAGAATTGCGGCGAGCGAGCCGCGATCAGATCGTCAAATTTGAACTCTCTCGTGACATTTCGCTCGTTCAGGTCATAGAGATAGATCTTATCGGTCTCTTTCGATTTGCTGGCGAAGACAATTTTGCCGGAATCGTTGGCGTCGATCCCCGACCGAAGCAGGTAGAGTGATTCAAACTTAGAGGAGCGTTCACCCTTGACCAGCGTGTGCAGTTTGTCGCTGCCGATCTCCATCATGTAGAGGCCGGTGTAACCCATCCGATTGGCCATGAAGACAACATGATCTTCGGGGCCATGGCCGGAATCCCAGCGAATCGTCACTCCCTTAACGGCGTAGCCGCGGGGACTGACCTGTTTGGATTCCATCTTGGGGAGGCCAAGGTCTTTGACCTCGGGGAAGTACTTTCTCTTGAGCGCATATTCCCATTTGCGGGAGACTTCGTTGATATCATCACCCAGGGTGATCTGGACGACTTCTTCGAAGCTCTTCCCTTTCGGCCAGTTTTCGTAGATCTGGACGAGTTTGTCGGGACCGTAGGTGGAATCGATGAAGGAACAGATCGACTCACCCAGCTTGTACATGAAGTAGGTCCCCTGCACGATATAGAGGCGGTCGATCGGGAGCAGATTGCCATCGATCACCATATCCTTGATGATCATGTCGGCCTCGGTATCCCACTTTTTCGACCAGAACTCGGCGAGTCCTTCGGTGAACCAGAGCGGCGGATAGCCCATCTGGCGATTGGAAACGCGACTGGCGATATATTCCAGTTTATCTATCTGGAAGACGTGGACCATTTCGTGACGGATGACATGCTCAAAGTCGAAATAGGAACCGTGGAAGGGGACAACAACGCGCCCTTTGAGAAATTCGGTAAAACCGCCGACCGATTCGCCGACCAGCCCGGATGTAACATTGGTCTGGGCAAAGTAGGATGGCGAAGAATAGATGATCAGCGGGATGGTGTGGCGGACCTCGTGGTTGAATTTGGCGGCCAGTTCGCGGTAGGCTACCTCGGCTGTATGAGCGGCGATCTGGGCGATCTCCAGTTCATCTTTATAAAAGTAGATCCGGAAATGCTCGGTGGTCATGACCTGCCAGTCAAACGTGGTGTACTGGACTTTGTTTTTTCCGAAGTAATACTGGGCATGGCCGGAAACAGGCAAAAGCAGAGCCATGGAGACTATGATAGCTCCAAGGAAGATATAGGGATAGGCTCGCTTTCCGGTAGTTGATGACACCTGTAGCCCTGTGGGTTGGAGGTTGCCTCTTTATACTCTATGACGTTCCGGCACGGGGATTTGTCCAGCCGATGCCGGGGACCGATATCTCTATATCGGTCGAATTGTTAGCGTACTTTGCCCTTACTGACGAATTCCAGTCTCGAATCCGCACCCCTTGCAGAGCCCGGCTTCCAGACCCTCAATAGTCACCCGGAACCCCTTGCGGCGGATCAGGAGCGCTTTACATGAGGGACAGTGGGTGTCCGCTCCATCGCTGACGACGTTTCCGAGGTAGACATACTGTAATCGTGTAACAGCCAATTGGCGGGCATGGTTCAGCGTGGCGACCGGGGTGGGTGGGCGGTTCATCTTGAAGTCCGGATGATAAGCCGAAAAGTGAAGCGGGATCGACACTGAGACTGAGGCCACAAAATCGATCAGGTCGCTCAGGTCGCTATCGGAATCATTCTCCCCCGGTATCACCAGATTGGTCAGTTCCAGGTGAACTGGTGAAGATGCGATCTGCCGGATCGTGTCGAGCACCGGCTGGAGTTCCCCTTTGCAGATATGCCGGTAGAACTGCTCGCGAATCGATTTCAGGTCAACATTCATCGCGTCTGTCACCGACAAGAGCCGCTCAAGTGGCTTGGGGTTGATGAAACCATTGGTGACCAGCACGGTCTTGAGACCGGCGGCGCGCAGGAGCGGGGCGACATCCATGATATACTCAAACCAGATCATCGGCTCAGAATAGGTGAAGGCAACGCCGAGACTCCGGTGATCAAGAGCCGACTGGAGCAAACGTTCGGGTGTGAAGTGCAGGGTCGGGGACTTCTCCTGAGAGATCGTCCAGTTCTGACAATTGAGGCATCCAAGATTACAGCAGTTCGGGCCGGTCGAGAGGATCGATGAGCCAGGATAGAAATGGTAGAGCGGCTTTTTTTCGATCGGGTCGAGAGCGAACGTGACCAGCTCGGCATAGTTGTCGGTGAATAGTTCGCCGCCACGGTTAAAGCGGCTGCCGCATATTCCGGTCTTCCCTTCGGTGAGATGGCATTCGAGGGGGCAAAGTTCGCAGACCAACGCACCCGCGCCCGATGTGCGAAAGTATGCGGCTGGTTTGATCATGCCAATTACCCCTGAAGCGATGCGACTGCTTGGACCACCGAATCGAACCGCTCGATCCTAGTGTATAGATCGCCGGAGATGAGCGATTGTTCCGTCGTTTTGCCATGCCCCGTGCGCACCAGAAGTGGCGATGCGCCGATCACCATGCCGAGATTGAGGTCATCCAATTTATCGCCGATAACTATCGACTGATGCAGATTGATAGCGTGATTACGCGCGGCCTGTTCCGCCATACCCGGATGAGGCTTGCGACAGCAACAGGTACAGGTGTATTCGGGGATGATCCCAAACGGGTAATGGGGGCAGGTAGCGGAAGCATCGAGAGTAACCCCGGCCGATCTCAGTTTATCCTCGAATCGTTTTTGCACTGCTCGCATGGCGCTGACTGGAAAGATGCCTCGCGCCACTCCGGATTGATTGGAGAGCGAAACCAGCTTGTAGCCAAGCTGGTGAGCGGTTCGGAGTGCTTCAGCGGCGCCGGGAATCAGTTCGACCTGATCAGGGTCAGAGAGATAGTGCTTGTCATAGATAAGGGTGCCGTCGCGATCGAAAAAGACCGCCTTGGTCAGGGGCGTGGTGAGCCTCTCCCCTGCGGCGGCAGCGACTGTCTCGGGAGTAATCCGGGTGAAACAGAACTGCTCGGTACGGAAGCACGGTTTGTTGCCATGCAACGAACAGGGCCGGCAGTACTCATCGACCTCAATCATCTGGTCATGCAGGCCGCGCGGAGAGAATCCAAGTGTGGAATGAGTCGGACCAAAGATAGCGATCACCGGCGTGCCGACTGCGGAAGCGAGATGCATCAGGCCGGAGTCATTTGAGATCGTGACGCTGGCGCGCGCAAGCAGAGGCGCAAGCTGTTCGAGCGGCCAGTCGATCAGTTCGGTCAGGGAATCGCCGAACGAGGCTTCGGTGTTTGGCGCAAGCTGGTCACTTCCGACTGCCACCCAGAGAATATGGCACGCGTGCCGTTCGATCAGCAATCGGGCGACTTGCTGAAAGCGCTCGATCGGCCACTGCTTGGTTGCATGCGCCGCGCCCGGAGCGATTGCGACGAGATTTGTTCGACTTGCCAGATCCGGGGAGACCGGAAGCAGTTGCTCGCGATGGATCACCGGGCGGCTGACATATGGCGTGATCTCAAATTCGCTGAGAGCGCGGTTATACAGATCGATCGTATGCGGGACATCATCGGGCGTGGTCAGGTGACGGACGGAGAGCCATCGACTGAGCCGGCGTTTCGGATAAGCCGAAGTATTGCCCGATGAGATTACTCGACGTGCAAGCCATGAGCGCAAATTTCCGTGCAGGTCGACCACCAGATCGAAATTCTGTTTATCCAGCGCCAACAGCAGTTGGAAGTAATCGTGATTTGAAGCGGTCTCCGGTAGAGTGATCACTTCATCAACGCCGGTGAGCATTTTGGCGATCGGGGCAAAGCGGGCCTTGGTCAGGAAGCTCAGGCGACAGTTGGGATGTGCGATCTTGAGATTCAGAACTGTAGCGGATGTCAGGATGACATCCCCCAGTGAACCCAGACGGATGACCAGAATACGGTGGACCATTTACCAGAAAAGATACAGACCGAAGAGGCCGATGGCAAAGCAATAGTAGGCGAAGTACTCGAACTTCCCCTTCTTCACGGCACTGAGTACCCAATAAACCGCCACCAGACCACACACGAATGAGGCAATAGTGGCCGCCAGATAAGGCATGACCAGGTCACTGGCGATATTCGCCATATCCGGGATCCCAAGAACAATAGCACCTGCGATGGCCGGTATCGAGAGCAGAAACGAAAACTCGGCGGCTTCGGCCGGTTTCACTCCGGCGAGCAGTCCGGCAACGATGGTCGAACCGGAACGGGAAATTCCGGGCAGAATCGAGATCGCCTGACCGATTCCCATCCAGATCACGGTGGGAATAGTCATTCCGGCAGTGCCCGGCTTCACCAGACGCGGCAGAAAAAGAATTCCGCCGGTGATGATCAGCTCGATCGAGGTCTCCAGTGGATTCGAGAAAGTGCTCTCAAAGAAATCTTTGAGCAACACTCCAGCGAGTCCGGCAGGGATTGTGCCAATAATCAGCAAGAGGATGATCCGGCGTTCCTTGGTCATCTCGCGCACGAAAAGCGCTTTGATCAAAGTGAATATCTGGGTGCGGAAATAAATAATGACGGAAAGCAGAGTCCCGAGATGGACCAGCAGTTCCAGCGTGATCCCGGGTTGCTTGACCTTGAGGACCGCTTCCGCAATCACGAGGTGACCCGATGACGAAACGGGGAGGAATTCGGTCAGTCCCTGAACGATCCCGAGGATCAAGGCATCTATGAATGACATAAGGAGAAGGGCTTCGCGAAGACGAAGCCCCTGAAATCTGCTTTCTTATTGAATATTGAAATTAAGGCCGAGAAAGATGCCATCGTTTCCATCAAGCTGGAATTCGCCAAATAGACCTATAACGGAAGTGGCCTGCCAGCAGACGCCGCCGTTAAGCCCGAAGCGAATATCTGATTCAGAATCATCATAGCCAGCCGGGGCATCATCCCAACTGAGTGACTCCAGGCGCACATTCAGCTTGGCATACGGAGAGAGAGTGCCGCCGTTGTTCAGAGCGATCGGATAGGAACCTATCGCCATTGCTCCAACCTGAAAAATAGAAAAATTCTCAACTGAGAGATATTCGAAAAAGCCACCGAAGGCCATATCGAATGGTTCGCGACGTCCCTGATTCATATCCCAGAACTGCCATTTCAGATCAGCGCCGATAGTGAACTTCAGGTCGTCATCGGCATCATATAGGCCGAGTTTGAGGCGGCCATCGGTATAGCGGGAGAGTCCGTATTCGAGAGTACCAAAGACGGTGGTGGCATCGGCAATGCCGACACCGGCGCCAAAATTGGCTTTCCCCTGCCCCATTGCGGAAGCGGTGGTCATGGTACCAAACGCGGAGCCGACTCCTCCGGCAGTGGCCTGAGCAGCGACCAGGCAGACCACGAGCATAACTATGAGTAATAGGTGTTTCATCGCTCCATTCCTTATTTTCTGGCGTTGTTATGCGAAAGTGTTTGCAAGCTACGGGACTTGGAAAAGGGTGTCAACGTCAAATCTCCGGACCATCAATAAAAGTTGACAGACGGCTGTCAGGTAACCACTTTGGGGACAACCGGATGTCCGGAGATGACCACTCGTGGTTCGAGGGGATATCCGGACCAATATCCATTGTACCCAAAGAGCGTGATTGCGGAGCATTTGTATGACAAAAAACCGTCAACAGTGGGGTAGCCGACTCGGAATAATTCTGGCAGTGGCCGGATCAGCCGTCGGATTGGGTAATTTTTTGCGGTTCCCATCACAGGCGGCCCAGAATGGCGGCGGCGCTTTTATGATCCCCTACTTTGTAGCGCTCCTGTTGCTGGGGATCCCTCTGATGTGGATGGAATGGACCGCCGGAAGATTTGGCGGCGGCTACGGACACTCATCATCGCCCGGGATATTTCATTCGCTTCGCAATAAAAATCGGTTCATCAAGTATTTCGGTGTTGCCGGGATCCTCGGACCATTCATCATCTATATCTATTATGTCTATGTGGAATCATGGTGTTTGGCGTACGCCTGGTATTCTTTGAGCGGTTCGCTCAATTTCAGTGAATCAAATCAGTATCTCAGTTTTCTTCAGGGTCACCAGGGGGTCGGCGACGGGAGTTATCTGGCCGGGTCGGCGGCAGCGTTTCTCTTTTTCATGCTGACATTCGCCGCTAATATCTGGGTGACCAAAAACGGGATCAAGGGAGGGATCGAAAAGATCTGTAATGTCGCAATGCCGATCTTGTTCCTGCTGGGAATTGTCCTGGCAATTCGCGTGCTAACCCTTGATCCTCCGCCCGGCGCTCCGGCAGATCAAACCCCGATCAATGGATTGGGATTCCTCTGGAATCCGGACCTGACCACACTGGCCAATCCGAAAGTCTGGTTGGCTGCCGCAGGACAGATATTCTTTACTCTCTCTCTCGGAATGGGCGTGATCATCAGTTATGCAAGTTATCTCAAGAAACAGGATGATGTCGCCCTCTCCGGCTTGACAGCCTCGGCCACGAATGAATTTGCCGAAGTGGTCTTGGGCGGTTCAATCGTCATTCCAGCGGCCTTTGTCTTTTTTGGTTCAGCCAGTATTGCAGCGGTGGCAAGCTCGGGGACATTCAATCTCGGATTTGTTACGATGCCGCAGATCTTCGCCGGGACGCCGGGTGGAAATATCTACGGTTTCTGCTGGTTCTTTATGCTGTTTCTGGCCGGGATCACGTCATCGATTTCGCTGGCCCAACCGGCGGTCGGATTCATGGAAGATGAATTCAATATATCCCGAAAAAAGGCGGTGGCAATATTTGCGGCGGTCACTTTCCTGCTCTGTCAACCCGCGATTTGGCTTCTCAACAAAGGAGTGCTGGATGACCTCGATTTCTGGGGCGGCACAGTCCTGATCGTGGCAGGAGCAACTTTCGAAGCGATCTTCCTCGCCTGGGTAGTCGGCATAGACAAGATATGGCATGAGATGCATGAAGGGAGCCTGATCCGAATCCCGCGTCTGTTCAAGTTTGTCATGAAATACGTGACGCCAACCATTCTGGTGGTCATGTTCACCTGGTGGATGATCGAGGAGTGGTGGAATGTGATCACGATGGAAGGGGTCCCGGACGACAACAAGCCGTGGGTCCTGGGAATACGCATAATCCTGGTTGTGCTGGCGGTGGTGCTGGTGATCGCCGTCAAAATCGCCTGGAAAGGGCGCGACCCGAAAACCTATGTCTCAAAGGAGCGTTAAGCCATGACGACCGGAGGATGGATATTCATGCTGGTCTCGATCGTTGGGATCACCACCCTGCTTGCTTACACGCTCTGGCGCACGTTGCGACATAGAGAAGATTCGCACGCAAAGTCGAAACGATAATCGATTGTCATTCATCCGGGGCAAGCAGCCGGCTTGCCTCGGCCAGCAAAGCCTCTTTGTCCGGACCGGCTATCCCGGTCTGCGACAGATAATCTGCAAATTCCTTGTCGAGCCGTCCAAAGGCAGTCCTTCCAAATTGCGATAGTCCGGATTGCGGCGCCGCCGGGATCATTCGCAGATCGAGCGAAAAGGCGGTCTGCTTCAGTTCCCGGAAGAATTGCGTCGGGATAGTGTTGAGTATCTCCGGGGTGAGGCCAGTGATCACCTGGCGGATGATCTTATCCGCGGGGTCGGTAGCCGCAACATTGGCTGCCACTCGATCGGCCACCTGGTCACCGCGTAGACCGGTAGCATCGAGAGCGGGAAGATCTATCATGGGGCGGGTTTTCAATTCGTGGAAGGTCACGGTGAAGGGGTCAAGGCTCAGTTCGATTACCCCCTTGGCCGCATCACGTTCAGACATCGACAACCGATCGGTAGAGCCGGCGTAGTATACGCGCTCGGCGACGCAGGTATAGTTGTGATAGTGCCCGAGCGCGGTATAATCGAATGCCTTCAGCGATTCGATGGGTAGTTCCATCTCCCCCAGTTCAGCCATGGAGAACTGCTCCATCCCGGAGGCGACGCCATGCGTGACGAGAATATTGTAGCGACACGACCTGTCCGGGCGGCAGTCGCGAATGATATCTTTCATGGCCGAAGCATCGTTGGCATGAGGCACTGCCAGTATCCGAGCCGAGCCGATCAGAAACTCTTCGCACTTTTCGTCGGCGGCAATGGAAAGATTCTCGATACCGGCAAAGATCTGGAGCGCGGCATCGAGGTGAGCTTGTTTTGGGCTATCATGGTTGCCCGCGATGACTACTGTCGGAATTTTGTGAGTCACTGCCAGTCGATAGAGTTGTTGTCCGGCGATCGCCAGAATTTTGTTTGATGGGCGAACGGAATGGAAGAGATCACCGGAGTGAATGCAGAGATCAGGCTTGAGCGCTATGATCTTGTCGACCGCTTGCAGGAAGCTGGCGACAATATCTTCCTGGCGGAGCGTCAGGCCGGACTCACCGCGTCTCGGGTGACTCTCCCCTGCCCCTAAATGACTATCTGAGAAATGACAAAGCCTCATCCCGGTCAATATAGCCGGGATGAGGCCTCAGGTAAATCGCAATCGAAACTTAGTACAGGTTGTACTTGGCGATCCGGTCGCGCAGCGTATTTCGTGAGATGCCAAGCGTTTCGGAGGTTTTGACCTGGTTCCCCTCGAAATGCTTCAGGCAAGCCGCCAATACCGCTTTCTCCAGGGCTGATTCCAGGAAGTGGTAGATCTGGCCGGGAGAGTTGGCGATCAGGCGCGGCATGATCGGATCAATGATCTTCTTAAAGGTCTCGGTGTAATCATTCTGCAACGTATTGAGGTCGAGCTCCAGCTTGGGAGAGTCTTCCATTAGAGATGGGAAATCTTCCGGCTGCAGCGCGTCATTCTTGCACATCACCATGGCGGTATGGAGATTGTTCTCCAGTTCGCGGACGTTGCCGGGCCACTGGTATTTGCCCAGCAGGGCCATCGCCTTTTTGGAGATCTGCTTCGGCGTGATGCCGAGGGTCTTGCCGAACTTGGTGCAGAAATGTTCCGCCAGAAGCGGAATATCGCCACGTCGTTCACGAAGCGGCGGAATGAAAATGGAGACGACTTTGAGGCGGTAGAAAAGGTCGACGCGGAAGGATCCTTCCTTCATCGCCTGGACCAGCGACTTGTTGGTCGCGGCGATGATCCGGACATCGACTTTAATCGAGTCGTTGCCGCCGACGCGCTCAAACCGTTTTTCCTGCAGGACGCGGAGCAGTTTTGACTGCGTCAGCATCGACATATCCCCGATCTCATCGAGGAACAGCGTGCCGCCATCGGCCTGTTCGAATTTTCCTATCCGCTTATAATAGGCGCCGGTGAAGGCTCCCTTTTCGTGGCCGAACAGCTCTGATTCAAGAAGTGTCTCGGGAAGAGCGGCGCAGTTGACCGAAAGGAATGCGGCTCCTTTGCGGCGGGAATTGCGATGAATCGCCCGCGCGACCAGTTCCTTGCCGGTACCGGATTCGCCAAAGATCAATACGGCAGCATCCGTCTTGGAGACCTGGCCGATCAGTTTGGCGATCTCGACGATCTCCGGCGACTTGCCGATGATCTCGTCGACAAACGTGACGGCGGCTTCTTCCTTGGGCTGCGCAAACGGATTGCGCTGCTGCTGGCTGTAGCCACAGGCCTTGTTGACCGTGTCGACCAATTTCTCGATCTCAAACGGTTTAGTCAGGTACTCGTACGCTCCTTCGCGCATCGCTTCGATGGCGTTTTCTGTCGAGACAAACCCTGAGATCATAATGACCGGCAGGTTGTCATTTAACTGCTTGATCTGCTTGAGTACCTCGAGACCGGAGAGGGTCGGGAGATTGACATCCAGCATGATGCAGTCGACATCGCCATGCTCCGCCAGATAGACGGTGACCTTGTCGCCGTCTTCAAGGAAATTGAAGCGGAACTTGTCCGAATCGAAGAGATTCGCGAGGGACTGTGAAACGTCCCGATCGTCATCCACCAGTAAAATATTCTTCATATTTCTCGCCCTTAGCAGTTCAATCAATGTATCGGCGCAGATTGAAAAACTTGAACAGTTTGGAGTCAGTGCTGAACGGAAAAAGGGCAGAAGATCAGGGAAATATCAGATTTTCCTGTAGAAATTGAACACTGCGGGAAAGCGACTATAGAAATGAAAAGTCCGGTTGTTGCAGATTGAAGCAACGCTGGAACAGAACTAGTGGCGGAGAGGCGTATGGAGTTCTCCCCATAGGGGGAAATCGGTCTACTGCTCGTCGTCGACCAGGAACCGTACGGATGCACAGATCCAGACGTAGTTGGCGACCATCTCAGCAAAAAGCCCGATAAAAAGCACCCAGAAGACCAGCTCGGGGCGGAATTTCTCGATCAGGATCTCGGGACGATTCGCTGCGGCCGAGAGAAGCAGAGGAACGATCAGTACCAACAGGGAAAGGATGAACATCGAGATCGGGCGTCGAATCGCCAGCGAGAAAGACCGCTTGATCGCCTTCCAGAACGAATCGCCATGAATGGCGACTGACGGTATGGCGGTGAAAAAGAGCGCCAGGAGCACAGAATAAATGACCGGGAGGAAGACAAATTCGAAGGCGAGCTGTCGACGGGGTGAGCTGATCAGCATGCTGTGAAGCATCTCCGGCAGGAAAAAGCTCGCCGCCGTAATGAGGCCATTAAAGATGATGGAGATCATGATAAACTGGGGCCAGAGACGAAGGGCTGACTTGAACAGACTTCCCTTCGGGCGAGTCGATTGGAACCCATGCCAGAACGCCAGCGCGGCGGTGCCGAGGAAGATCCCTTCGATGAGCACGCTTATCGCCAGCTTGGCCCAGCCATAAAACCAGGGGAGATAAAGAAAGTGGCTGGGATAGTGATATAACCGCTCGGACAGGTCAGGATTGATCAGCGACGATACCGTCTTGATCGGACCATAAAAGAGCGGGGTCAAATGCTTGTAATGAGCGATCAGGACCAGTCCGAGGACCGAGGCATATACGAATAACGCCAGCCAAGCTTTGCCACGGCCGAGGTTCTTGAGTACGTCGACCAGTACCGAGGCAAGATGGTTCAGGTTCTTCAAGAACGACATTCGTACTCCCGCTACTTTACAACTGTCACGGTATTTGAACCGACCGACTGGTTGTTGGCGTCGACGACAAAAATGCGGTACAGCCAGGTCCCGGCACCGGAAACGACATCGGAGAACTGGTTCGTATTCTGCTGGCTTATTACGGTCACCAACTGGTCGTTTTCATCGACCGTTCCGTTCCCGAGTTGTCTATACAGACGATATTCGGTGAAGTCATCAATTCTGCTGACCGACCAGGTAACGCGGACGGTGTCCCCTGCCGCATCTGTTGCGGCGAGAATGACCGGGTCAGGCGGGTCGCTGAGAATTGTCAGCAACGATAGCGACGGCAGGTTCGGGGCACGGTTCCCTGCAGCATCAACATATCGTCCGAGCACCTGCGCCTCGTTGGCGCTGGCATTGAGCGGAACGATCCAGCGATAGGAAAAGAGCCCGTCAGCGGCTGTGGCATCGCCATTGGTTCCGTCGTCAAAGAGACGGAGCGAATCGTTATCTATATTAACCGCCGCGGCGCCGCCGACATCAGATGTCTTCAGATAGAAAAACATTTCGGTGCCAGTCTGGATCGTGCCGCTGGTCGGCGTGAAGTAGACTGAGTCGATGAAGGCGCGGGAATCAACGATGATACTGTCAGTCAGCAGTCCACCTGTTTCGATACCACCGGCAAGAAGGAAACGTGCATAAACCCGCTTCGAACCTTCTCCATCGGAGAGTTTGAAGGTTCGACTTGCGGCAAACGTCTGCCAAACCGCCCCGGCGAATCCGGGATCCTCGGAGAGCATGACATTGGTGGTAGTACTGGGGGCGACCATATTCACGCTGACATCCCAGTCGCGAGTATAGATGGCGTTGTTATCGATGGTAATGCCCAGGACCTGCAGACTGATGATAATAGCCTCGGACCGATACCCTTCCGCACCCGTGGCCCCTACTGACGCTACCTGAAACGCATAGGCTTGATTCAGACGAAGGCCAGACAGAGTTCTGGTGAACGAGATATCAGTGGTCGAGTCGCGCAGCCGGGTGACGCCGGTCATCGAGTCGGTAGTATAGATACGGAATCGACGTACCGCGGTAGTGTCGATCACTTCCCAACTCAACGTGACCGAGGTCGTGTCAATTATGGCGGAGAGATTGACCGGAGTCGGCGGTGGAGTCGGCAATGAGCTGACCGGGTCGCGAGTATCGACATAACGATCGCAACCGATGATCAGCAAAAGCACGAAGAGAGTACATCCCAATACAACGTAGGTTTTCCTGGCAAACATGTACTACTCCTAGAAATTCCGTGAAAGCGCCAGACCAAAGCTGTTCTGGTCGGCGGTTGGTGTCACCGTGATCCCCTGAATGGTCACGTTCCCTTTGTTTTCCGGGAAGAAGAAGAGAACATCGAGCACGTTGATCGCCCAGACGCCGATCATGGCGCCGATAGTTCCTCTCCGTATATCTTCGGAATCAAACGCCTCTTCTTGATGAAGGCGGCGCTGACGGTCGAGGACCTGGAGGGTGGCGAAGTCAGCCGTGTCGCGAGCCTCGCGATAGGCATTCTCGCTATCCTGAAAACGATCATACTTTATCTGGAAATTGTGATCGGCAATGACGAAGGCGGTAACAGATCCAACGGCCAGTACGCCGAAGAGGATCGACTTACCTTTCTGTTCGGAGTACTTCTGTCCCCATCCCGGAATGAACATGGAACGGACAGCGCCTTTGAAGCGGGTTTTGGGAGAGAGTCTGACATCCAATGCCTGACTTCTCCCCGGCTCAAGAAAGACAGAGGTCTTGTACGTTTCGTACATCGGCTTTTTGACGGCAACATCAAAGGGTCCAGCCAGTCGATGCTGCAACGTGGTCGGGGTAATGCCGGTAACCGTGACGGTCCCTTTCAGCGTCACCAGAGCAGCAGAGGGAGTCGAGCGGACGGTCAGTCCACCAGCGGAAGCTGAATCCTGAGCGGCGAGCAGGGTCGGCACCAGGCAGACCGCCAGACAGGACAGGAATCGTTTTACCACTCTAACCCTTTCTCCTCGTAAGTTTTCACTGATTATACCACTGCCGCCAAAGTATGAGGGTGGGATAATCAACACAAGCCAAAAACATTCCAAAAAAAGAGCCGCGAGAGTTCGCGGCTCAGAAGGCTTTTTAGCGGGGCACCAATCAGTGCGCGCCCTTGCCGGTAAAGACCACGACGACGGTCCGCAACATGATTTTTACGTCGGAGAGGATCGACCAGTTCTTGATGTACTGGAGGTCAAAGCGGACCTTCTCAGCGACACTGGCGATAGACGAATCGTAGCCATTCTCGATCTGCGCCAAACCGGTCAGACCCGGCTTAACATCGAGACGTGAGGCATATCCGTGGACCTTGGTGGAGAGGTCACGGACGAAGTTGGGGCGCTCAGGGCGCGGGCCAACCATGGCCATGTCACCTCTGAGAACGTTGATGAACTGCGGGATCTCATCGATTCGAGTCCGACGGAGGAATGCGCCGACGCGAGTGATCCGCGCATCACCCTTGGTCGCCCAAACCGGTCCGCTGTTCACTTCAGCATCCTGAACCATGGTACGGAATTTAATGACTTCAAACGGCTTTCCCATGTAATCGACACGGCGACGGTCGCGAGCCCGACGGTTATCATCGGCGGTGCGGTTAAAGCAGCGGCGATCCCGTTTGCGGCGATTGATGCCAACGCGCGTCTGGGTATAAAAGACCGGACCCGGAGAGTCCAGCTTAATGACAATAGGAACCATCAGCCACAGCGGGGAGGTCAGAAGCAACCCAACAATGGAGCCGACGATGTCGAGCGATCTCTTGAGGACCTTGTTGACCATAGCCTTCATCAGCGCCGGACGACTCAAGGAAGCCGGCACCACAAAGATATAGAGGGTCGACAGCATCACAAACAGGAAACCAAAGGTCTCACCGGCGAAGAAGCGGAGCTTCAGGCCGAAATCTGGGGTCAAGGTCGGATATGAGGCCGGAGCAGGCAGGGTGGCGCTGGAAGCGACTCCATACTGCATGCTGCGGGTCTCTAAAGCGACCGTGGCGTCCGTAGGACTTTGGAGGTTGGTTGTGACTTTGTCCATATGTGCTGTACCGAATATTCCCTATTAGATTGAACTTAGTTGACGTACAGCAGCCCTATGAGCAAATGCATTGCCAATTCCAGAATTGGTCCGGTGCGAAATTCGTTAAAATTCGCAGCTTCGTAATGATTTTGTACTGTTGTATGCCAATCAGTTAACCATGGTAATCGTGGATAATCCAGATTCTTCTTGTCGCCGTTCCGACGGTTTGAGGTGCTTTAACCGTTTTGGAACCAAATGTGGTCACACTTCATGCAACATGTTGCGCAAGATTGCGCACCGGAAGGTACAGTTATCCACATAACAAAGAAAAACCGGCGATTCAATCGCCGGTTTGTTCCCTTACCCTGTTCTGGGGGAGCTACTTGCCGAGCCCGATGCTCAGCGAGAACCTGTGCAAGTCTTCAGACGTGTACGAATCTTTGGGAGTGTAGGCGTAGTCCAGACCAGCGCTGGAGAAGCGGAGGCCCGCGCCAAATGAGATTCCGGTACCGAACGGGCGGACATCATCGCTTGGGTTGTAGTTGTAACCGCCGCGGATGAAATAGCGGTTCTCGAAATTGACCTCGACACCGTGGCGAATCGTGATATCCCCGTAAATCTTCTTTTCCAGCTCTACCGATGTAAGGAAACGGGAGCCAAACGGAACGGCCGAGACCGCCAGGCGGGCGGCGCTGGGGAGTTTCTCGGATTCCTGATCAAAAGTCATCGACCCGCCAAAGTTGGCCATAACAGCCGCAACCGCGAACTTATTCCCTTGGTACCGGAAACCAAGATCGGCGGCAAAGGTCGAAGCGGTCAGATCAGCGAGCTTCTGATTGACGAATTTGGTGGTCAGACCGACAGAGATGTCGTCATTGATGCGATAGCCCGCAGAGATGCCTCCCTGCCAGTCGTACGAGGTGATCTCACCTATAGAGAGGCCATTGGCGTCGTAGCCATCGATCGTCCCATAGTCGAGGAATGTAATGGCAGCGCCAAGGGAGAACTTCTCGCTCACCGGGAACGCAACAGCACCATGCTCGAGAGCAATATCCTGATACCAGGCGAAATGGCTGAAGGAGACTTCGGCTCGTTCCGCGCCGACGAGAGCGGCGGGATTCCAATAAGCGGCAGAGGCGCCCTGAGAGACTGACGTATATGCGCCGCCCATTCCGGCAGCACCGGCGCCTACGCCGATGAGCAGGAAGTCTGCGGCCGTCTGACCGGCATCGGTCGCTGCGATCGAGACTTTTCCAAAGATAGCCACGAGGACGATCAGCAGGATCCAGATGGTCAGAATTCGTTTGACAACTCTATTATGCATCGCGTTCCCTTTGCAACAGGTTCGACCTGAGGTAAAGGCAAGGCGGATGCCCGAGAAGCGGCTGTCACGAGGCGGCACGATGTTTCTGCCGCGGCTAGTGCCCGTTGTTTGTAACCTCAACTACCCCAACTCTTTTCCATGTACACAGCGCACCAACCATGTGCGCCTGGCCGATGTCTTGCGACCCCTCCTCGGCCCAATTAACGCTCCCTGTTGACCACATCCTGAGCAGCTTCCTGCCGCAGGACCCTTCCGGGTCAACTATCCCTTTATCAGACTTACCGTTACGCGTCTCGGTCAGTTCCTGACTTAGACTCCTCGCTCTGTTGGTGAATTGAACAGCCCGGCCACCAAACATGGGCGATTGCCTATATTTTTCTCATCGGCAAACAAGGAAATTTTCATCACATATCAACAAGAATTTTCCCACTGAGGGAAATATCTTCCAGAAACAGAGACGACTCTGCGCTGGCAGAGTCGTTTCGGAGATTTTGGCTGATCAGGCGGATGATGAGTTTCACTTGGGAAGGCGCGCCTTCATCTCTTTGTACTTTTTCTCATTCACGGTCAAACCGGAACCAGCGCCGATCTGAGTGATCTCTGCGCGGGCGTTGGCGATCCGTTCCTGGGTCTCAGGATGAGAGCGAGTCATTGATTCGAAAACACCGGAGGAACCGCCATCACCGGCGGCGGCCAGTTTTTCAAACATGGTGACAGCGGCATTCGGATCATAGCCGGCGGCTTTCATATAGATGATGCCATACTTGTCGGCTTCGCGTTCGGCATCGCGCGAGTAACCGGCCATCAGCAATCCCATACCGACATTGATCGCGGCTCCCATTAGTTCGCTGTTGCTGTCTCCGGTAATCAGTTCGAGCGCCACCGCGGCGCCCATTGCCGTCTGTACGCGCTTGACGCCATGCCGTGCGACAACGTGGGAAATCTCGTGGGCCATCACTGCCGCCATCTCCCCTTCGTTCGCCATTGATTTCAGCAGACCGGTATAGAAGTAGACATATCCGCCGGGCGTGGCGAAGGCATTCATTTCGTCGGATTCGATGACTGTGAAATGATACTCGATGTCTTTCCGGTCGCTGACTTTGACGATCTTCTGGCCCACCTCATTGAGGTAGCGTTGCCAGGTATCATCGGCGAGGCGTTTCTCCGACTTGGCTATCTCCTGGGACATGCCGAGTCCGATCTGTACTTCCTGATCGGTGGACATGAGAATCAGTGATTTTTTGCCTCCGGGGCCAGTTGTTACGCAGGCGACCAGGAGAAGCATTATGACGAGGCTGAGAGTAGTCAGGTGCTTCATGGTTTTCCTCACAATTTTGCTTTGTCGGCGATATCCGAAATGAGCGGGAGGCGAATCCGTTTCCCCTGCATGGCAAAATAGATCCCGGCGGCGGCGAGGGCACCGGCGCCGATCAGGACCGCTTTAAACACGAACTTGGCCAGATCATCGATCAACAAAACTACCGCCACTAGCTCGATGATAAACAGGATGATCCCCTGACGGGCATGAAAGCGAGCTTCATCGTTCTCCCGCCAGTTGATATTAACGAGCGGGATGAAACAAAGAAACGGGATATACGAAATGATCGCCGCAAGCCGGCTGTCGTCGGTCAGCATCTGCTCGTTTTCAGTCTTCTCCGGAGGGACCTGTTTCGGCAGGCTGGTATCTTCCGGTGGGACTTCAGCGGATTGGTCGGTTTGATCGCGAAAGAATGAGTCAGTCATATCGCTCTCCATCGCCATGGGTGGGCGGTTCGCCTAGATCGGCCAGAAAAGTTCTTTGGCCTTTTCCGGGATCTCAATACGCAGTGGTTCATCACCGGTCGGCGCTTCGATCCGTTCATCACCCTGGTAGAGGTAGACGACCAACCCGAGGGTGCCGGCACCCTGGGGCCAGATCAGCGATCGATAGATGGCCACTTCCAACACATCATCCAGCGCGTAGATAAAGCTGCCGGGCTTGTTGGCGCGGAATTCGCCATTCTGGCGTGTTAATTCCAGGGTCAAACGTTCCGGTGTCTGCAGCTCAAGTACGAAGCGTGGTTGCTCCAGTAAGTCTATGCCCATTCGATTGTGGAAGTCAAGGCGAATATAGACGCGATGACGATCGAAGCCGAAATGCAGCGAACTGATATAGCGGGCAGTCTGGTGCATCGAGCCACCAGCTTTAAGACAATCATAGAGTCCGGCGCCGGCCCACTCGTAAAAATCAGTCACCCGACCGTCGATCTCCGGCGTGATGATATTCTCCGGGAGCAACAGCGGCGATGTAGCGATGCCGCGGATGATCGGCTGCATGAGGGCGCGTGGAACTTCGAGCTGGAGGTATTCAAAAACAGCCGCAAGATGACGGCGATAGGTGCGGTCGAACTGTTCGCGGAATTCCGAGCGGTGATCATCGCCGTACCACCAGCACCAGTCGGATCCCTCGGCAATATAGATCTGCTGCCAGGCGGCGGCGATGCGTGCTGGATCATAGGCCGGATGCGCTTGCTCAAACTTCACCAGCGTATCGCGGGTCTGGGTGAGCAGATCCCACGCCCGGTTGTCTTCGTCATGACCGATCCAAATGCGGAAATTGTGATTGATCCACGAGCCGGCAAAGATCGAACGGAGCGGCTTGGGTGGGATCGTGCGGGCCGCTTCGGTCATAGTGACCGTTTCGATATAAGGATCATCCTGCAGTGCCCGATAGAACTGACTCAGGAATTCATACGCATCATCCGGGAAATATTCCCAGGCGTTTTCACCATCAAGAATCACCGGCACCACTGTTTCGGCCAATCGCGGTTGATTGATCTTGCGGATCTGATGGAGGTGTGAGATGAAGTCCTGCACCGCTTTCTCGGGTGACCAGCTCGAATAAACGAAGCCGATCCGATCAGAAAGGCCGTGGTCACGGAAGAACATTTTGAGGCCGGGGCCAAATTCGTGCACTGCATGAATTGGGCTGTGCGCACGATCCTGGTGCGACTTCAACACCGAATGGTAGAGCACTTCTTCGTCGGTAGCAGTCCAACTGATACCGTGCTTCATCATCAGACGCAATGCGTCCTCGGAGACGGAACCCTCGGATGGCCACATGCCGACCATTTTGCGGTCGAATAATTTCTCATACAATTCGGCGGAAAGTCTGATCTGAGTCTCAGCGTCTTCGGGATGCTGGAATCGCTTCTCCGGGAGCTTGATGCCGGGCATCGACTCAACAGCAACATCGGTGTCGCACAAGAGCGGGAGGATCGGATGATAATAGGGAGTGAAGGAAATGTCGATCTTTCCTTCTTCTAGCAACTGCCGATAGGTCGGCAGGATGCGCCCCATTAGCGTGATCTGCCAGGCCAGGAAATTATTCTTCTCTTCCTCGGTGAACTGCTTCCCTTTCGCGAGGAGCGATTTGATGAGCGGGTCGGTGCGGAACATTGGATCGACCCAGGCGAGATTGGACCAGACCTGCAGATCGCGAATCTCGGCGGATGAAAAAACGGAGGCGATCACTCCTTTGTTGCCATCCCCTTGTTTCGCCTTGTTGTACAGCTCCCAATAGCGCGGGAACGGCTTGATCATCATAGCCGGATTGGCGCTGAAGAAGGTCTCGAGCAACTCGATTTTGAGCTGCGGCGGGAGGTCTTCCGCGTGCATGCGGGAGAGTTCCAGATGGCGATCGGTCGCCCCGGCGAGATACATCTGAATCTGGTCGATGAGCGAAGGAACGAGATTGAAGGTCACCTTGACCTGCTCAAAAGAGCCGGCCAGGAGAGGCATATCAAGATAGTCTTTGAGCGCATGAAGGCGAACCCACGGCATCGAGAGCCGATTGGAATTGGGTTCGCGGTAATTGGGCTGATGCATGTGCCATAGGATGGCGACCTTGAGAGGCTGGTCTTTCCGTATGGTCGGCATTATGACCCGCTGGCGGTTGGATCCTTTTCTGCGTGATAGCGGAGCGCCCGCGTTTCGAGAGAAGTTCCCGGCCAGTCGCTCCTGATCTGATCAAGGTTAGCCTGAGCTTTGGCCTTGTCGCCGTTCTGCAGGTTGCAGCGCATGGCGCCAAAAAGGTATTCGGCCGCGGATGGCCCGGTTTTGTCGGCGTCCACTGCTTCAGCATACTTGACCGCTGCCTGATCGAACTGCCCCTGGTTTTCGTAGCAGGTCGCAATACCGCCAAGCGCGGCAGATTTCATGAACGGGTCATCGCTGTATTTGGTGAGGAACTGCTCCCAATAGCGGATCGCTTCGGGGTAGTTTTTGGTGTCAAAATTGACTTTGCCGAGGAGGTACATCGCCTGGCGGGCGGTAGCGCCGCCGGCTTCATCGGCGATCTGCGTCAGCGACATGATGGCCACCTGCGTATTACCGCTGCGGAAATCCATCTGGGCGGTCGCCAGTTTTTCGGCGACTTCCAGATTCGCCGTCGTTCGGCTTGAGAAGTAGTAAACAGAAGCCGCAACGATCAGGACCACGGCGGCGACGCCGATGGCGGCATATTGCCAGTTCTCCGTAAGCTGATCCTTGGCGGTCAGCATGAAGGTGGCGAATTTATCTTCTTTGATCTCTCGTTTAGTCAGTTTGACTTTGCCGTGCATGTCCTCTCCAGATCGAAATAAATGCTACTTGGTATATCGAATAACGCCGCCCGAGACTTAACCCGAGCGGCGGGCAATTTCTCTACAGAGACCTCTTGCGGCCTAAAAATAGCCGGTAAAGGTCAAATTCAGACGGTGGGCGCGATTGTAGACCGTTCCCTTTTCCAGGAGCCCATTGTACACGGTCTCAGTTTTCTGATCGTAGGTAGTGTAAACATACGACAGGTCGAGCCAGATCTGACTCCAGCGAACGCCGGTACCGGCCGTCAACTGATACATGGTCATTTTTTCCGTGGAGCTGTCCACCATCAGCTGCGGGGTGGGGAGCGGCACATACGCCACACCAGCGCGGAGCGGGACGATCGGGAAGATCGAGCTATTGAGCTTCAAGAGATATTCCGTGCCTGTCCGGACTACAAAGCAGTCGTAGAACATGGGATCGATCTCGGTGAAGATCTCTTCATTGTTTCCGCCAGAGCCGATCTTGATCGAGGTGCGGACTTTGGCTTTGGTACTGGCATAGCCACGATACTCAGCATCGAGAGCAAGCAGCCAGTTTTCGGACATCTGGTAACCGAAGCCAACGCCGAAGATCCACGGGATATTGTACTTGGTCAACTGATCATCGAGGTACAGGGTGTTACCAGACTTGAGCTGGCCATTGTACCAGATGGAGTCGGAAAGTTTGCGGTCGGCCATCGTTTTCAGGGAGAATCCGGTACGAACGACAGCGCCGATAGAAAGTTTGTCTTTCTTGTATTTTCCGGCCAAAGTGAAATTGACGCCGGAGAAAGAGGTGGAATCGAGAATTGCCTGGGAGGAGTCACGATCCACTTCCTGGAGGAGGCGATCGATCGCTTCGTACTCGTAGCTCGCCTGATCGATCCGGTTACGCAGAACCGATTTTCCGGTGTAGACATTGAGCGAAACGCCGATATCGATCTTTTCGCTGACCGGAGTACCAAATCCGAAATTGATCACATACGGATTGGCGTGATACTCGGTGGAACCGAGCGCCTGATATTTGTATGTCTCGGTAGGCAACACATCATGCGCCCGATTGGTGTCTCTCTGCTCAAAGTAACCATAGAGGAAATCTTCTGAAGTCTGAGAGTAGGACGCGGCCAGCACGAACTGGTGCCCGCGAATGCGGACTGGCGAGACAAAGGCCAAGTAGGCGAAGTTGCCGAAGCTTTCGTTCACCTTGAATTCAGTGCCGTTAGCGCCAGCCTCCTGGAATGTGCCATGCGGTTTGGCGGTCACATACGAGAAGCCGAGAATTGGCTTGTCGTGCGAGACCAGACCGGCCGGGTTCCAGGTAATCGAGGACGCATCATCAGCAATCCCAAAATAGGCTCTGCCCATTCCTTCGGCTCGTGCGCCGGCTCCGGTGAAATCGAACGTGATTTGCGCCGATGCCAGACCGGTCATTGCAACCAACAGCAGACACGAGTACAGCCACAACCGTTTCATTCAAAGAACTCCTTATCCCAACAGAATCATTCGTTTCCCAGACAAGACGCAGAGGCCGCTGGAAATAATCAAAGAATATATGGCTGCCGGAAAGGGCTGTCAAACGATTTCGTGGTGAATTTCCGGGGCTATCTTGTTCAGGGGAAATATGTTGGGGAGGGTTGAGCGACCTCGGAGCTGACTCCGTGCCATGAAACAATATACCCCCGGCAGGAGTCGAACCTGCGACCATTGGCTTAGGACGCCACAGCTCTATCCAACTGAGCTACGGGGGCATCTCACCCAGTGCAGAGCGACCCTGCACCATCGTGGATCACAAGGTAGTACTCGGTAACGCGCGACGCAAGCGCTCTATTCCGAGTCGTAAGAGATCAGGTAGTTAAGATCGTAGTTGGCCAATTTCCCTCGGTATGGGAGAAACGTGAGGCCGATCACGGACGAGATCCCGACCACCTCTCCCCCGAGTCGCTCGACCAATTTGCAGGCGGCGAGCAGTGTACCACCGGTTGCAACCAAGTCATCTATGATGACGACTCTATCTCCGGCTGTAATTGTATCAGAATGAATCTGAATCTTATCTGTCCCGTATTCCAGATCGTACTCTTCGGTGATCGTGGTGTAAGGGAGTTTCCCAGGTTTGCGACAGGGGATCAGCGGGAGTTTCAGTCGGTCCGCCAGAGCCGCTCCGAAAACAAAACCGCGTGCTTCAATGGCAACCAGTTTGTTGGGCGTGCGTGAACGGATGTATTTCTCCATACCATCAAGCGCAAGATCAAACCCTGCCGGGTCCTGAAAGAGCGTGGTGATGTCGTAGAAATTGATCCCCGGTTTGGGGAAATCAGGTACTTCGCGAATATACTTTTTGATCTGTTCCATGGTGCATTAATGAGTGATGTAAAAGGATTGAAATTTCCCGGTAAACGGTTTCCAGGAGACACTGATCGAGTCAACTTCGGCATGCGAAGGTCCGTGGCGCAATTGCTCGATGAACTGCTCTATTAACGTACGATCTCCCTCGACAGTCAGCAGAACCGAACCATCGTCCTGATTCCCCACCGTGCCGGTCAGGCCAAGTACAGAGGCGCGGGTCTGGCAGAAATATCTGTATCCTACGCCCTGGACTCTCCCTGTGACTCTCAGTTCCGCGCCATTCATGCGAACCGTTTGGCGGCAAGCTCCATCGCCAACTCAACTGCTTCGAGCGGATTTTCCACCTGATGTACATCTGCACCCAACACCCAGGAGGAGACAGAAACGACGGGGATACCGGCCATCAGGGCATAAGCGATCTCGGAGAGAGTACCGTACTTTCCGGGCAAGGCAATGACAGCATCGGCGGCACGCGCGACCAGAATATTGCGGGCATCACCCAGGCCGGTTGGAATGACGAGATCAATGAACTGGTTGGCATCAGATTTATTCATGGATGGGAGGATACCGACAGTCACGCCACCGGCTTCTTTGGCACCTCGCGCGGCGGCTTCCATCACGCCACCCAACCCACCACAGATGACCACACCTTTGTTTTGGGCGATCGTCTTGCCGATGAGGGCTGCGATCTCGGCGGTTTCGGCAGTGCATTCGTTTTGGCCAACGACAGCGATAGTCAGTTTTCTACGCATCTGGTTAGTAGCCAACCTTCTCTGGAGATGACGCTTGCTGGTTTCGGGGAGTGCATAGTCGAGTGGTCATTTCGCTGGATTAAATCGGGGCGACTGGATTTGAACCAGCGACCTCTTAGTCCCGAACCAAGCGCGCTACCAACTGCGCTACGCCCCGTTTATCACCGAAATGAGGTTTCAGTATAGGGAATCGTCCAAACTTGTCAACTGTTTATTCAGACCTCTTTGGAGAGGGCCTTTTGTTTGCCGCAGAGAGCCTTCCGAGGGTCGGCAGATCGGTAAAATCAAGCTTCATTGGGGTCACGGAGACCACTCCACGATGAATCGCCTCAAAATCGGAGCCAGGAATCATTTTCCACTGTGGCTTCCCCCCTATCCAGTAGTATGGCTTGCCGCGCGGATCGGTTTTGTGAACCACGATATCACGGTAGGTCCGGAAGCCCTGGCGGGTGAATTCGTAGCTTCGGTACGGTTTTCCGTTATCCCGAGGGAAATTGATATTGAGGAAAGTCGACGGATCGATCTTCAGTTTCTCGTACTCCTTAAGAAATCGGGCGACAAAATTGGCCGCGCGAACCATTGGAGTCCCCGGTTCCCAGCCGAACATGGAGACGGCAATTGACGGAATGCGCAGAATCGCCCCTTCGATCGCGGCGGCGGCGGTCCCGGAGTATGTGATATCATCCCCCATATTGCCACCATGGTTGATCCCGGAAACGATCATATCCGGGCGAGATTTCTTGAAGAGAAGATGGATCGCCAGCATGACGCAATCAGTCGGGGTGCCATCGGTATGATACCGGCGAGCATCGAGGCGTTGCACGCGAAGCGGATGGTTGAGCGTCAGTGAATGCGAGCTGGCTGACTGCTCACGATCGGGAGCAACCAGGAAAACATCGTATTGCCGCGAGAGGACCGCATAGAGTGCGCGGATTCCGGCGGAAGCATACCCATCATCATTGGTCAGAAGAATTCGTTTTTTTTCCGGCATGGCGGCAGTTTAGGGAGGTCGGGAGGGAAAAGCAAGCCGGAATCAGGCCCAGATCCGTTTCCAGATCTGGCGTATGAAGCGCATGGTGTCTTTGAAGGGATTGATGAACGAATGTGAGCCTTCGTAAATGGTAGAGATCGGGACTTCGGCGATCTCACAACCGAGCGCTCCGGCCTTGAATAGCATCTCGGACTCCAAATCGTACTTGATAGTATTTAGCGGCATCGCGCAGAGAACCGAGACTGGAATCAGGCGGAATCCAGATTGCGAATCCCTTACTCGTTGAGTGGAGAATACGGAGATAATCAGAGAGGTAAGATTATTGGTAAGCCATCGATCAAACGGCATGATGGAACGGTCAATGGACCGTGTCCCCATGATCAGACGCTGACCATTGTCGAGCGCGAAAAATCGCGGGATCTCTTCCGGGAGATGCTGCAGGTCGGCATCTATTGTCAGTACTGAGCGGTACCGATGTTTAACGGCGTAGTCAAAGCCGGCTTTGAGGGCGGCACCCTTCCCCTTATTCTGTGGGAAAGAGATGTAGTTGACTCCGGTTTCCTTGAGGATTGAAAGGGAGTTGTCGGTGGAACCATCATTAACAACCAGGAGATTCTCATCGCAAACAAACTGGCGGCATCGTCTGATCAGGTCAGGGAGATATTTAGCCGCGTTGTAGGCCGGGACAAGAACGAGCGTTGAGATTTCTGCTTGTGGCGAGGTCATAGCTTCTGCTTATACCGACGGCCAAAGAGAGGTGATGAAAAAATGGTCGGAGCGAGCCGATTCGAACGGCCGACCTCTCGCACCCCAAGCGAGTGCGCTAACCAACTGCGCTACGCTCCGACGTGATGAACCGCTATCCGGTTACGGGGAGTTCAAGGTAGCCAAAAGGGGCCAAAACTCAAGGGAAAAATTTCAGTAACTCTCCCAACTCCTTGCGAATCTTGCCAATGAGCGAGCGGGTTCTGGCCTGTTGTTCGATATCGGTCCGTTCCTCGTTGCCACGCCTGAGCAACAGCTTGTTTCGGGCACCGGCAATGGTCAGCTTCTCTTTGGTCCGGAGATATCGGATCTGGTTGATGATCTCGATATCTTTGGTGGTATAGAGGCGGCTTCCTCCCCGGTTTTTGCGCGGGTGGAGCTGCGGAAACTCCTTTTCCCAGTAGCGAAGGACATAGGCCTCCAGGCCGGTCATTTTGGAGACCTCGCTAATGGTGTAATAGAGTTTTTCGGTGCTTTCTTGTTTCTGCATCTTACCTGCACCTCGTGTCAGTCGGGCTGTCGCCAGACCTCAGCTTTGAGTGATCGTCCCATCAGTTGTTCGATAGCCTCGAGCGGCGGTTTGCCATCGAAGAGCACCCGAAAGACCTCGGTTGTGATCGGCATTTCGACGCCACAGTGTCGGGCGAGACTGTAGGCGGAACGAGTCGTTTCCACACCCTCCGCGACCATGCTCATAGTCAGCAGGATCTCATGCAGTTTTTTGCCGGTTCCGATCTGTTCTCCCACCCAGCGGTTGCGGCTGTGTCGGGAACAGCAGGTGGTGACCAAGTCGCCAAGTCCGGAGAGTCCGGCGAACGTCTCCGGTTTTGCCCCGAGAGTAACTCCGAGCCGGGTCATTTCAGCCAGGCCGCGCGTGATCAGCGCCCCTTTGGTGTTGTCACCGAAGCCGAGGCCGTCAACAATCCCGGCCGCGATCGCGATGACGTTTTTGAGCGATCCGCCGAGTTCAACCCCCAAAAGATCGGAGCTTCGATAGACGCGAAAAACCAGATTACTGAATATTTCCTGGACTCGCCCAATGAGCGGGTCGGAGGAACCGGCAACCACCACGGTGGTCGGCATATCAAGCGCGACCTCTTCGGCATGTGATGGTCCGGAGAGCGTGCAAATACGATCGAGGGAGAGTTGCGTCTCCTCATAGACGACCTCAGACATTCGCTTGAGCGAACCGGTCTCTATTCCTTTGGCCAGATTGACGACGCCAATTCGCGGACGAAGGCGACTGCCCAATTCCCGCAATACTGCGCGGAGATGTTGTGCCGGGACAGCCAGGACCACGAGATCACAATCTTCGATCGCCGCCTGCAGGTCGTTGGATATCTCTATGGTCTGAGCAAGATGCAGTCGCGGCAATTTGGTGGGATCACCGCGTTCCTGCAGGAGTCGATAGTATTCTCGCGGATCGTAGGCCCAGAGGAGAACGTCGCGGCCATTCAGGTCGAGCAATCGAGCGATCGCCATTCCCCAGGATCCGGCCCCCAGAATAGTGATCCGTTCGGCCATGCTAACCTCTCCCCTTCGATGACAGGCTGAACTTGCTTTCGGTCCCCTCAATGAGTCGTCGAATGTTGGTTCGGTGAGTCAGGATGATCGCCAGTGCAAGCAGGATAGTCAGGCCGATGTATACGAAGCTGATCTCTCTCACGAGTGCAAGTCGCTCGATGAGCGCTACGGTGACCAACGTCAGCGACGCGATGATCGAGCCAAGAGAGATATAGCGAGTCAAGGAAACCACGATTACAAATACTCCAAGCGAAATGAGAACTTCGACCGGCATAAGCACCAGCATCACGCCGAGGCCGGTATTAACCCCTTTCCCGCCTTTGAAGCGCAGGTAGGGGGAAAAGATATGTCCCAAAACAACCAACAGTGCCGCCAGCACGAGATACCAGTCGCGTGGCATGGCGGATTGATCTATCAAGCGGGCGATCAGGACCGCCACCACACCCTTGCCGATATCGAGCAGGTAGACCCAGAGCGCGGCTTTGGCACCGGCCACGCGCCAGACATTGGTGGCACCGATATTACCGGAACCCTGAGCGCGGAGGTCGCGAATGCCATAAGCTTTCGCGACCAGCAATCCAAACGGAATTCCGCCGATCAGGAATGCGAGCGCCAGAACAGCTATCGCCGTGATCATAAGCGCGAGCGATCACCTCTGGTCAAGGTCAGTCACCGTCCGAGCTATCAGTCAACGTCTCGGCGGGAAGCGCGATCGTGTCTGTCCCGTTCGGCAGAGTTGAATCCGTGACCATCTCTTCACTTTTGCCCGGAATCATTTTCAGCGGTTCGAGACTCGGAAAAAGCGTCACCATCGCATCAGAAAGTTTGTACACATCGCTGGCGTCGATCTGTTTGTCGGCCATGGTTCCCTGGAAGATCGGCCCTATCGCAGTGAACTGCTCATCGGTGATCTCGCCGGCATCGAGTTGCACAATGAACTCGTTGGCAAGGGCGTTGAATTTGACGGTATCAATGCCAGCAGGATCTTTGGCCAGCGCCTGTTGGGCATACACGACACCGGTGCGGATCGTCCACTTGAAGACTTTGTCTTTGTTGAAATAACAGACTCCCATAAGCGCGACGAGCAGGACGATGAGAATACCGCCGACGATGAGAGCGATGAAGCAGCCGCGAGGCAATCCGGATTTCTGAGCCGGTTGTTCCATAGTGACCTCAGGTGCATGCGCATGATGTGCCGGGCGATTCCCTATCAGAGCATAAGAGCTTTGATGCCTTGCAGTTCATGCGACAGTTTGATGTTTCGCTGTAAAGCTATATAACAAATGGCGGGAGGTCTGGCAAGTCGGGGATGCACGAAAAAAAACCCCGCCGAAGCGGGGTTTGGGAAAGTCGATTGCGGTTGGCTACTTCGCTTTGGAAGCGGCCTTCTTGGCAGGCTTCTTCGCCGTCTTTTTGGCGGCAGTTGCCTTCTTGCCTTTGGAGCCGGCTTTGGCGCGAGCACGGGAGAGCGCGCCTTTCAGCCCGCCACCCTTCTTCTCGGCCGCTTTGTCCTTCTCCTCCGACTCAATCGGCGGTTTGGCGGTCAGCAGTTCGACCACCGACATCGGGGCGCCATCGCCACGACGCACGCCGAGTTTGATAACCCGGGTGTAGCCGGAATTGCGGTCGGTGAATTGCGGGACGATCTCGGTGAAGAGCTTGGTGTAGACTTCTTTCACTCTGACCGTATCAGCGACCAACCGTTTGGAGGCGAGGGTATTCTTTTTGGCGATCGTGATGAGACGATCAACCACCGGGCGCAGGGCCTTTGCTCTGGCACTGGTTGTTTTGATCATGCGATGCTGAAACAGCGACATCGCCATATTGGACAGCATCGCCTCCCGGTGGGATTTGGTGCGGTTCAGTTTCGCGGTTTTATCCTGATGTCCCATTACTCTTTCACCTGTTTACTTCTTGGCCGGTTCCATGAATCTGGAGATGTCCATGCCGAATGACAGGTTCATCTGCTCCAGCAAGGCGCCGATCTCGTTTAGCGATTTACGACCGAAATTGCGATATTTCAGCATCTCGGCTTCGGACTTGGTGACCAGGTCGGCCATGGTCTGAATGTTCGCGGCCCGCAGACAGTTGGAGGAACGAACGGAAAGCTCCAGTTCATCCACCCGGGTCTTGAGCAGGTTGCGCACGCGCAGTATCTCTTCGTCCTCCTGCGGCATCTCTTCCACCATGACCTGTTCGTCGAGATGGATGAAGAGCTGCAAGTGGTCCTTGAGCAACTTGGCGCCGTAGGAGAGCGCGTCCTCCGGAGTGATGGCGCCGTTGGTATGGAGTTCGAGGATCAAGCGGTCATAGTCGGTCTTCTGTCCAACGCGGGTGTTCTCCACGAAGTACGAGACCTTGGTGACCGGCGAGAACAGCGAATCGATAAAGACAGTGTTGACCGGCGCGTCGGGGCGCTTGTTCATATCGGCGATATGATAGCCACGACCCGGTTCGATATCGAGTTCCATCTCGAAATCGATCGCTTCGGTCAGTTCGCAAATAGGCTGTTCGGGATTGAGGATCTCGACATCGCCGTCTGCCTCGATCATACCGGCGGTCAGTTTGCCAATGGTTTTGGCTCTGAGGCGGACGGTCTTCATCTCTTCGGCATGAAAGCGAACGATAATGCTTTTGACATTGAGCACGATGTGCGTGACATCTTCATAGACGCCAGGGATGGTGGCAAATTCGTGCAGCGCCCCTTTGACGCGAATACCTGTCACCGCAGCTCCCTGAATGGACGAGAGGAGCACCCGGCGAAGGCTGTTGCCCAGGGTCACGCCGTAGCCGCGTTCGAGCGGTTCCACGATAAAGCGCGACATGTTTTCAGTCGACGACGACTGATCGTTGACGACCTCTTTGGGCATGGTCAGCGGTTTCCACTTCATACTATCTTGCTACCTCCTCCGCGGGGATTACTTGGAATACAACTCGACAACGAGCTGCTCATTGGCGGTCAGCGGCACATCCGAGCGCTGCGGGACAGCCAACAGTTCACCTTCCAACGCAGCCTTGTTGAGACGGAGCCAGGCGAATTCGGCGCCGTGACCCAGTTTCAGGGATGCGTGAATCTGCTCGAGATTCTTGGACTTATCCTTAACGCGGATAACTTCCTGAGGTTTCACCTGGTAGGACGGGATATCGACTATTTTACCGTTGACCAGGATATGCCGATGCCGGACGAGTTGGCGTGCCTGCTTGCGCGAGGCGGCGAACCCGAGACGATAGACGATATTGTCCAGGCGGCATTCCAGGAATTGGACCAGGTTTTCGCCGGTAATACCGGTTTTGGCGTCGGCTTTTTCGAAGTAGTTGTGGAATTGCGTTTCGAGCACGCCATAGGTACGGCGGATCTTCTGCTTTTCTCTCAACTGCAAACCATACGCAGAGACTTTCCGACGAGTGTTCTGACCGTGCTGACCGGGGGCGAACTGACGCCGTTCGATCGCGCATTTATCGGTCAGACAGCGCGCGCCTTTAAGAAAGAGCTTTTCTCCTTCGCGGCGGCACAGTCTGCATACAGCTTCATGATAACGAGCCATCTACTCTCCTCTATACTCCAACACTCACACGTTCAGATCAGACGCGGCGGCGCTTGGGGGCGCGGCAGCCGTTGTGCGGGATCGGCGTGACATCCTTGATCAGGGTCACTTCGAGACCGGCAGCCGAGAGCGAACGGATCGCGGCTTCGCGACCGGCGCCCGGGCCTTTGACATGCACTTCGACTCGACGCAAGCCGAGATCCATCGCTTCTTTCGCGGCGGTTGAGGCCGCCATCTGGGCGGCAAACGGCGTGGACTTTTTGGAGCCCTTGAAGCCGACTTTGCCGGCCGTTCCCCACGAGATGGTACGTCCCTGGGAATCAGCCACGGTCACGATGGTATTGTTGAACGTCGCCTTGATAAACGCGATGCCGTTCGACTCAGTGGTACGAACTTTCTTTTTGACGCGTTTTTTGCCTTTTGGTTCAGCCACGGTATATCCTCAGAAACAAGTTAATCATCAAGTCTTGCCGGGGGCCTTCTTCTTCAGGCCGCCCACGGATTTGCGCGGACCCTTACGAGTACGGGCATTGGTTTTGGTGCGCTGGCCGCGCACGGGGAGACCGCGACGATGGCGCAGGCCGCGATAGCAGCCGATATCGATCAGCCGCTTGATGCTCATGTTCACTTCGCCACGCAGGTTTCCCTCGACCGAGTATTCGTTTTCGATCACTCGGCGGAGTTTTGCGACATCATCGTCCGACAGTTTGTTCACACGAACTTCGGGCTTGATGCCGGTTTTCTGCAGGATCTCGGTGGCGGTGAATCGGCCGATCCCATAAATATAGGTCAACCCGATTTCGATCCGTTTGTCTTTCGGTAGATCAACACCGGCAATACGAGCCAATTGACTTTACTCCTCTATGCCTGACAGCATGGTTATCTTCCTGCTTACCCCTGGCGCTGTTTGTGGCTGGGGTTTTTGGTGCAGATCACGCGCAGAACGCCGCGCCGTCTGATGACCTTGCAGTGTTCGCACCGTTTTTTGATCGCCGATCTGACTTTCATTTATTCGATCCTTCTATCGCTGCTCACTTGTACCGGTACGTGATCCGGCCGCGAGTGAGATCATACGGTGACAGCTCCAGCGTGACCTTGTCACCGGGTAATATCTTGATAAAGTGCATTCGCATCTTACCGGAGATATGCGCCAGAACGATGTGACCGTTGTCGAGTTGTACCCGGAACATGGCATTCGGCAAGGGCTCTACCACCTTGCCTTCAACGGTAATCGTTTCTTCTTTGGGCATACTCTCCTTTACGCTTTAGTCAATATTTCGGGGCCATTATCCGTAATGGCGACCGTGTGCTCAAAATGGGCGGAAGGTGCGCCATCGGCAGTGACGATGGTCCATCCGTCCGGCATTGTCTTCACATCATACGTTCCCAAGTTCACCATCGGTTCAATCGCAATGACCATACCGACTTGCAGGACCGGACCCTCGTTGGGCGAACCAAAGTTAGGGACCTGGGGTTCCTCGTGCATTTTGCGGCCAATGCCATGACCGACCAGTTGACGTACCACGCCAAAACCGGCCGCTTCCGCAATCTGCTGGACAGTCGACGAAACTTGCCCTAATCTATTGCCTTTTCTGGCTTTGTCAATAGCAGCCGAAAGTGCTTCTTGAGTCACCTTCATCAGCCGTTTTTTCTCTGCCGAAACCTCGCCAATACCAAATGTACGGGCGGAGTCGCCGTAATAGTTGTTCACGATCGCCCCGATATCGACCGACACGATCTGCCCTTCCTTGATCACCCGTTTCCCCGGGATGCCGTGGACCACCTCACTATCGATGGAGACACAGGCGGAGGCCGGGTAGCCGTGGTAATTCTTGAAGGCCGGAATGGCGCCGTGCGACCGGATGAAGTCCTCGACCAGCATATCGAGCTGTCCGGTGGTGAGACCGGCTTCGATATTCTCCTCGACCATATCCAGCGTCATGGCGGTAATTCTACCGGCCTCACGCATGATGTCGAGTTCTTCTGTCGTCTTCAGCACTATCACCTGGTTCTCTGACCACGTGTCGCTTCCAGAAGGGCGTCAAAGACGGCTTCCGGGGCGATGTCAGCCTTTATTGCGATCAGCAGTCCCTCACGCCGATAGTACTCTTCGATCGGCTGGGTCTGCTTCTTATAAACGTCCAGACGATTGCGAACCACCGACTCTTCATCGTCGGGGCGGCGCTTCAACTGGCTGTTATCCTTGTCACATTTGCCGTCAACTTTAGGCACCTGCAGCGGGTAATTGTATCCGGCGTTGCAGGTCGGGCAATACCAGCGCCCGGAAAGTCGACGAACGATCTCTTCATCGGGGACATCGAACAAGACGGCATGATCGAGACCGATCTCGTGACCGGTCAGCATCTGTTTGAGGGCTTCGGCCTGCGGAATGGTCCGAGGAAAGCCGTCAAAGATGACCCCAGTGTTCAATTCACCCTTATTGATCTTCTCTTCGATCAGCCCGATGATGAGTGCATCCGATACCAGTTCGCCGCGCTTCATGAACCCTTCGGCCTGCTGGCCGAGCGGAGTGCCGTGTTTGACGGCCTCACGAAGCAGGTCACCGGTCGAAAGATGCACCAGTCCCAGACGTGCGGAAAGGCGCGCTGCCTGCGTGCCTTTTCCAGAACCGGGAGGGCCAAGGAAGACCAAATTCATACTTACATCGATCTCCCGCGAATACGACCCTTCTTCATGAAGCCGTCGTAGTGTCGCATCAAGAGATGCGACTCGATCTGCTGGAGAGTATCAAGCGCCACACCAACCACGATCAGAAGGCCGGTGCCGCCGAAGAAATAGTTCACGTTAAACTGGCCGACCAACACCCACGGCAGGACCGCGATCGCGGCGAAAAAGAGCGCGCCGGGGAGCGTGATACGGGTCAGGATCTTTTCGATATAGTCGGCGGTGTTTTTGCCGGGACGAATACCCGGAATATAGCCACCGTTCTTCCGCATATTGTCCGCGATCTCGATCGGGTTAAACACGATCGCCGTGTAGAAATACGCGAAGAAGATAATGATCAATGCATAGATGATCGAGTACCACCAGCCGCCCGGAGCGAGCGAAACGGCGACCAGGTTCTGCAGCCATTCCGTATTCGGGAAGATCTGCGCGACGGTCGACGGCAGGAACATGATCGACTGGGCGAAAATGATCGGGATGACACCGGCGGAGTTGACCGACAGCGGCAAGTGCGTGGTGGCGCCACCATAAACGCGACGACCGATCACCTTGCGGGGATACTGGACCGGGATGCGGCGCTGGGCGCGCGTCATCAGAATGACCGCGGCGATGACACCGATCATCAGGGCGACGACCAGGATCTCAACGAGAATGGAGCGGGTCCCGGAAAGGACGAACTGGGCTTCTTCGACGATCGCATCCGGGAAGCGGGCGATGATGCCGATGAAGATGATCAACGAGATACCGTTGCCGATACCACGTTCCGTGATCTGCTCGCCGAGCCACATGATGAAGATCGTACCGCAGGTGAAAGTCAGGATCGTTAACGGAATGAATCCGGCGGTAGCCATATGGACTGCCGGTACGCCGTTGTAGTTGATACTGGTAATGAAGACCGCCGTCCCGTACGCCTGGAGGGCCGCGATGAGCACGGTCAGGTAACGGGTATACTGGGTGATCTTGCGACGTCCCTCTTCCCCTTCACGCTGCAGGCGCTGCAGGTACGGGACGACCGCACCGAGCAACTGCAACATAATGGAGGCTGAGATGTAGGGCATGATCCCCATGGCGAAAATAGTCGCCTTGGCGAACGCGCCGCCGGCGAACAGATCCAACAGACCAAAAATCGAACCCTGTTGTCCCATGAATGCGGCCAGCACAGAGCCATCCACACCCGGGGTCGGGATATGTCCGCCAACCCGATAGACAACCAGAAGCGCCAGCGTAAAGAAAATGCGCCGGCGCAGCTCTTCTATGCGGAATATCGATCTAAATGTCTCAAACACTACTTGGTTACCTCGGTTTTGCCGCCCGCAGCTTCAATCTTGGTAATAGCCGATTTGGAGAAAGCCGCCGCCTTAACGGTGAGCGGACGATCGATCGAGCCGTTGCCCAGGATCTTGATCGGAGTGTTGATCGTGCGAATGACGCCGGCTTCTTTGAGCGTCTTCACCGAGATCTCTGATCCGGTGCAGCGAGCGAGGTCGGTCAGATTGACGACCTGGAACTCGTCTTTGAAGACGTTAGTGAAGCCGAATTTCGGCAAACGACGATGCAAGGGCATCTGGCCGCCCTCGAAGTAACGTTTATCTTTGTAGCCGGCTCGCGCTCTGGCACCCTTGTGTCCGCGAGCAGAGGTTTTGCCCATGCCGCTGCCGGGGCCGCGTCCGACCCGTTTGCGAGCCTTCTTTGCGCCCGCAGGGGGTCGTAAGGTGTGAAGTTCCATGCGAGGCTTCTCCTTTACTCTATCTCTTCGACCGTCACGAGATGGGTGACGGCGCGAATCATGCCGCGGATCTGCGGAGTGTCATTGTGGATCGCCGTACTGCGCGGACGACCCAAGCCGAGCGCCTTGATCGTACGCTTCTGCGGCTCTTTCTTGTCGATCGTACTTTTGATCTGGGTAACTTTAAGTCTGGCCATGGCTATGCTTTCTCTTTCCACCCTACGCCTGTTCCCGGAATGCCAATTCCTGGTCACGCGTGCGGAGGAGTTTCAGGCCGTTCATGGTCGCTTTCACGACGTTATTTGGGTTGCGGCTGCCGAGCACTTTGGCCAGGATGTCCTGGATCCCGACGGACTCGAGAATCGCGCGAGCCGCGCCGCCGGCGATAACGCCGGTTCCGGCCGAGGCAGGGCGCATGACCACAGTGGTGGCACCGAAGCGGCCATCGATCCGATGCGGGATGGTCCCTTCAACCAGATTGACTTTGACCATGGCGCGGCGTGCAGCATCGGTTCCCTTGCGGATCGCTTCGGAGACTTCCGAGGCTTTTCCCAGGCCGATACCGACTTTGCCGTTGCGGTCACCGACGGCGACGAGCGCCGTAAAGCTGAAGCGACGTCCGCCCTTGACTACTTTAGCCACGCGGTTGACGCTGACAACTTTCTCCTCGAGATCGGAGTTTTCCATTTCAAACTTCGCCAAAACCTCACCTCATCTATTGCAGGCGACACATTGCCAGGTTAAAATTTCAGGCCACCTTCGCGGGCGCCATCGGCGACCGCTTTGATGCGTCCATGGTAGCGGAAGCGATTACGGTCGAAGACGACCGATTCGATCCCCTTGGCTTTGGCCAGTTCGGCCAGCTTGAGACCGACCTTTTTCGCCGCCGCGGTCTTGTTGTCTTTCTCCGAAATGACCGTCTGCATCTCTTTCGAGTCAGAGGCGATCCCGATCAGGGTCGACATTTTTTCGTCGTCGATGATCTGGGCGAAGACATTGCGGAGCGACTTGCGCACGGTCAGGCGCGGACGTTCGGAGGTCCCGAGGACTTTCTTACGCACGCGGCTTTTGCGACGGTCAGCCTGTTTGTTCTTAATGATATTCTTGTCAGCCATTACAGTGATCCCACATTACTTGGCCGCGGCCTTACCGGCTTTCTGCTGGACATGCTCGCCGACGTATCGAATGCCTTTGCCTTTGTAGGGCTCCGGCGGACGGAACGAGCGGATCTTGGCAGCCACCTGACCGACCAATTCTTTATTGATACCTTCAACGGTAATTCTGTTCTCTTTCGCTTCGACCGTCAAGTTCACACCAGTCGGCGGATTGAAGACGATCGGATGCGAATATCCGATATACATGATGAGGGTGCGGCCTTTGAGTTCCGCGCGATATCCGACGCCGATGATCTGCAATTGACGGGTGAACCCGGCGGAGACGCCGTGCACCATATTGTTGATCAACGCGCGGGTCAAGCCGTGCAGGGCACGGTGTTTTTTCAGGTCGGACGGCCGGGTGACCAGCAACTGGCCGCCATCGATGGCGACCGAGATATCCGGGTGGACGGTCATGGTCAGGGTACCTTTCGGTCCGGTGACAGTGACGTCGTGCTCGGCTATCTGGATCTTGGTCTTCTCGACTATCGGAACCGGCTTTCTGCCAATACGAGACATAGCTACAATCCTTCCTTACCAGCACCGGATCATGATTTCGCCGCCGACGCCCTTTTGGGCGGCTTCGAAATTGGTCATGACACCGCTGGAGGTGGAAATGATAGAGATACCCTGGGCAAAGCGGGTTGACAGGCGAACATCCTGGGCATCCCAGTATTTACGCAGGCCGGGGCTTGAGACGCGACGAATCCCTTTGATAACGGGCATATCACCGCGGCTATAGCGCAGGTAGACACGGATGATCCCCTGCTTGGAATCCTGCAGTTCAAGGTAATCGCGAACGAAACTGTTGTCCTTGAGAATCCGAACAATCTCACGCTTGAGATTGGACGCCGGAATGTCTACCGCAGGCTTGCGAGCCTTGGAGGCGTTCCGGATTCGGGTCAACAGGTCGGCGACCGGGTCGGTCATGCTCATAACGTCGTTACTCCCAATCTCTTGACAACTACCAACTGGCCTTGACCACACCGGGCAGGTCACCGGCCAGGGCCATTTCACGGAAACAGATTCTGCAAATGCCAAACCTACGGAGGAAGGCACGGGGCCGTCCGCACCGACGGCAGCGGCTGTAATTACGAACCGCAAACTTCGGTGTGCTCTTCTGTTTCTCAATCAAACACTTCTTGGCCATGGACTCCTACTTTCGAAACGGCATGCCCAGTTCGGACAGCAACTGGCGCGCTTCGTCATCCGACTGTGCGGTTGTGGTGAAACTGATGGTCATGCCTCTAACTTTATCGATCTTATCGTAGTCGATCTCGGGGAAGATCAACTGCTCGCGCAAGCCGAGGTTGTAATTCCCCCGGCCATCAAACGACTTCGGACTGACGCCTCTGAAGTCGCGGATACGCGGCATGGCGATATTCACCAGGCGATCGAGGAACTCATACATGCGGTCGCGACGGAGGGTGACGGCGCAGCCGATATTGACGCCCTGGCGAAGCTTGAAATTCGAGATGCTTTTGCGGGCCTTGGTCACCAGCGGCTTTTGGCCGGTGATGGTCTGCAGGTCGCCGACCGCGGCGTCCAGCGTCTTCGAATTCTGGGTAGCTTCACCGACACCAATATTGATCGTGATCTTGGTCAGTTTGGGCACCTGCATGACGGAGGAATAACCATTATCCTTCATCAATTTGGGCCGCACTTCGGTTTCGTATTTTTCTTTCAGTCGTGTCATCTTACTGAGCCTCAGATTATCTCGCCCGATTTGCGGCTGATGCGAACGCGCTTTTTAGAGCCGCCCTCATCGATCACCTTCGTTCCAAGCCGGGTCGGGCCATTGACGGTCGAATCCATGAGCGCGAGGTTGCTCATATGGATAGGAGCCTCTTTGGCAACGATGCCGCCCTTCTGGTTGCGCTGCGATGGGCGCTGGTGGCGCTGTTTCTTGTTGAGTCCTTCGACCAACACCGTGTTCTTGACGGTGTTGACATAGAGGACGCGTCCGGTCTTACCTTTGTAAGCACCGCTCCGGACAAAGACTGTATCACCTTTTTTGATCCGCATAGCGTTGTCAGCTTCCCTTTAGATCACCTCTGGGGCGAGGGATACGATCTTCATGAACTGTTTTTCACGGAGTTCACGGGCGACGGGTCCGAAGATACGGGTCCCGCGCGGCTCGTTTTGGTCGTTAATGATCACCGCGGCGTTGTCGCTGAATCGGATAAGCGAGCCATCTTTGCGGCGAAGGTTGGAGGTTGTCCGGACCACCACCGCTTTACAGACTTCCGACTTTTTCACTGTCCCACCCGGGATCGCTTCTTTAACCGCCACGACGATGATGTCACCGATCGAGGCGTATTTCTTTTTGCTGCCACCGAGGATACGGAAGCACATGGCGCGTTTGGCACCCGAGTTATCGGCGACGGACAGAACGGTAAATTCCTGAATCATAGTAAGACACCTTTCCAGACGGCGGAGGAACCGACCTGCCTATTTCGCTTTCTCGACGATCTCGACCAATCGCCAGCGTTTTAGTTTGGAGAGCGGGCGGGTTTCCATCACCCGGACCAGATCTCCTTCTTTCGCCTCGTTTTTTTCGTCGTGCACATACAGTTTCGAGAACGTGCGGACGGTCTTGAGATAGAGGGGATGTTTCATGGTACGGTCAACGCGTACCACCAAGCCCTTATCCATTTTGTCCGAGACAACGAGACCCACTCGAACTTTTCGTGCGCTCCGCGGCGTAGATTCAGCCATCGTCACATCAGCTCCTATCAACTCTTGCCCTTCTTGCCGGCCGTTTCCATGATGGAGGATCTGGCCTGGGCAAGCTTCCTGATTCCCAGTTCATCTTCGCGCATCACGGTCATGATCTGACCGATCTCGCGGCCGATATGCCGGAGGCGAAGGGGATTTTCAAGCTGTTTCATCGATTTACGCATCCGGAGGTTGAACAATTCGTCCTCGAGATCGCGGCGTCGATGGGCCAGCTCATCGCGTGTCATTTCACGCAGGTCAGTGATCTTTACTTTGTCTGCCATAGCTTATGCGCCTTCCGTTTCCGCACGGCCGACGAACTTGGTTCGCAGCGGCAGTTTGTTAGCGGCCAGCCGCATTGCCTCACGAGCCAAAGCTTCGGGCACCCCTTCGATCTCGAAGAGCATGCGTCCCGGCTTGATGACGGCAACCCAGTATTCCGGCGCGCCTTTTCCTTTGCCCATACGGGTTTCCGCGGGCTTTTTGGTGACCGGCTTATCCGGAAACACTCGGATCCAGATCTTACCGCCACGTTTCAGGTGACGAGTCAGAGCGACACGGGCCGCCTCGATCTGCCGGTTGGTCAACCAGCAGGGTTCGAGCGCCTTCAGGCCGAACTCGCCAAAATCGACCGCTGCACCCGAGTTAGCGAGTCCGGTCATCCGGCCGCGCTGGGCTTTGCGGAACTTTGTTCTTTTGGGCATCAACATAGGTTATTTCCTTGCACGCACCGTTGACTGCTACTTCTTCTCACCCTGGCTGCCACCGGTGTCACCACCGCGATTATCACCACGGGGGGCATCGGGACGACGTCCGCGCGGCGGACGGTTATCGCCACCGCCTTCGGGGCGACGGACACGGCCACGCGGCGGGCGACGGTGCCCACGATCGCCACCACCAGGTCCGCGGTCATCACGACCACGTCCGGGGCGACCACCACCTTGCGGCATCTGGGCCATCTTCTCGGCTTCCGCCTTGGCATCTTCGGTCTTCTGACGCATGCCGCCATCGAGTACCTCACCTCGGCAGATCCAGACTTTGACGCCGATCGTGCCATAGGTGGTATTCGCGGTGGAGGTAGCGTAATCGATATCCGCGCGAAGGGTATGCAACGGCACACGGCCTTCCATATACTTTTCTGTACGAGCGATTTCAGCGCCACCGAGACGTCCACCGCACTGGATCTTGATCCCTTCGGCTCCCATCTTCATGGAGGAGCTGATGGATTTTTTCATGGCGCGACGGAAGGAGACGCGTCCCTCGAGCTGGCGGGCGATGGAATCGGCGACCAGTTTGGCGTCCAGTTCCGGCTTGCGGACCTCGACGATATTGAGGGCGATATCCTTGTGCGTGAGGAGCTGGAGTTCTTCTCTCAGCTTGTCGACCTCAGCGCCGCGGCGTCCGATGACGATACCGGGGCGAGCGGTCAGGATGTCGACCGTCACTTTCTTGGGTTGCCGCTGGATCAGCACGTTCGAGATGCCGGCATTATCCAAGCGCCGATTGATGTAGCGCTTGATCAGCATGTCCTCATGAACCAGGTCGGCGAAGAGCCGATCCGGGGCATACCACCTGGAATTCCAGGCTTTAATGATGCCAAGGCGCAAACCGATCGGATGGGTTTTCTGTCCCAAAGTATCTCCTTGTAACCTAACTCGCTAACGTCATCTATTTGGTTTTCTTCGTCGCTGACTTCTTGGCGGTTTTTTTCACCGCGGCCTTTTTCGCCGGCGCTTTGGCAGATTTGCTGCGCGCTCCGGTTTTTGGCTTGGTCGTCGAAGTCGCATCAGCGGCGTCGGTTTTCTTCGTTTTGCTGCCGGTTGTCACGGCAGCTCTGTGATCAGCGCGCTCTTCGAGTTCGATGATCAGGTGGCAATAGCGCTTGCGATAGCGGAAGACGCGACCCATTGACTGGAAGCGGATCCGCTTGGCGGTCGGGGCTTCGTCGACTCGCGCATTCTTGACGTACAGATCCTCGGGGCGAATATGCGCGGTACCGGAGACCGACATGCCGTTGGCGGCGGCGGCCTTCAGTGTCTTGGCGATATGACCCGCCGCAACACGCTTGGTATAGTTCAGCACATCCATGGCCTTCTGGATCGGCATCCCTTTGATGACGTCGGCCACGAAGCGCATCTTGCGCGCCGGGATCGAAACGAACGACAACCGGGCGGTGATCCCTTTCGGGAGGCACTCGACCAGTTCACGGTCGACCATCTCTTCGGTGATATGAATGCGTTCGTACTTCAGTCCGTTGAACAGGTCGATCGTGTGACCGACAAATTCACGGCGGACGGTCGCCGATTTGGCCGAGGTCTTGATCGGGCGCTTCTCGCCATCGGTATTCATCTGGCGAACAACAGCCAGGAGGCCGGATTTCGCTACTTCATTTTGACGTGGTAATGCCATGCTCGGAGGCCTTATCCTTTCACCGCCGTGGCCCGTTCCACAAGCTTGCCACCATGGCCGCGGAAGGTCCGGGTCGGGGCGAATTCGCCCAGCTTGTGACCAACCATGTTTTCGGACACATAGATCGGGATGAACTTGTTGCCGTTGTGCACGGCGAACGTGTGCCCGATGAAATCGGGCGTGATGGTCGACCGGCGCGACCAAGTCTTAATGACCTTTTTGTCGCCGGACTTGTTCATCGACTCCACTTTCGACATCAACGGTTCGTCCACATACGGACCTTTTTTCAAGGAACGGGGCATAATCTATCTACTCCAGACTCAGACTTTCTTCTTGCGACGATCTTCGATCAGGTGCGAAAGCGATTTTTTCTTCTTTCGCGTCTTGTAACCCTTGGTTGGTTTACCCCACGGCGTGGTAGGGTGACGACCTCCCGACGTACGGCCCTCTCCACCACCCATCGGGTGATCGATCGGGTTCATGGCGACGCCACGGACGGACGGGCGACGGCCGCGCCAGCGCGAGGCACCGGCTTTGCCAAGGACCAGGTTCTTATGATCGATGTTCGAGAGCTGGCCGATCGTGCCGTAGCACTCGGCCGGCACCGTGCGGACTTCGCCGGACGGCATCTTCAAAATAACTTTGCTGCCTTCTTTGGCGACCACCTGGACGAACGATCCGGCGGAGCGGGCCATCTGGCCGCCTTTGCCCGGACGCATTTCGATATTGTGGGCGTTGGTGCCGAGTGGCATACGGCTCAGCGGCATCGCATTGCCGGTGCGGATATCGGCCTGTTCGCCGCTGACCAAAGTGTCACCGACATTGACTTCGAGCGGCGCCAGAATATAGCGCTTCTCGCCATCGGCATAGTGCAGCAGGGCGATGCGGGCAGAACGATTCGGATCGTATTCGATCGAGGCAACGCGAGCGGGAATGTCACGCTTGTTGCGCTTGAAGTCGATAATACGATAGAAACGCTTGTGGCCGCCGCCGCGCTGGAATGCAGTCACACGTCCCTTGTTATTGCGGCCACCGCTCTTGCGCAACGGCTCGAGCAGACCTTTTTCGGGGACGGTCGACGTGATCTCTTCGAAAGTCGGAACCGTACGGAACCGGGTCGAAGGTGTGATCGGACGAAAACGTTTAATTCCCATAACTACTGCACCACTCAGACATTATCAAACAACGCAATGGTTTGATCTTTTTTGAGGCGAACGATCGCCTTCTTCCAGGTTGACGACTTACCTTCATACCGACCGAGACGCTTGGTCTTGCCCGGCATGATCAGGGTGCGGACTTCCAGCACCTTGACATTGAAGGCCTTCTCCACAGCATCCTTGATGGTATGCTTGGTGGCCTTTTTATCCACGACGAACACGTACTCGCCCGAGATCTCTTTGAGACGGGTGGTCCGTTCCGTGGTGATATGCTCTTTGATGATGTGACGCGGATCGTAACTCATGCGAACACCTCGTGCACTTTCTCCAGACCGGCCTTGGTCATGATGATCAGGTCGGCATGCAGCAACTCGTAGCCGTTGGCCAGTGCGGCACGACGGTAGGTCACTTTCGGGATGTTGCGCAGCGACAACGTGGCGTTCTGATTGATCCCCTCATCGAGGATGATGCACTTCTTACCGGCCACCTGCAGCTTGCCGAGAATACCGGCCATCGCCTTGGTCTTGATCGCGGACAATTCGAGCTTGTCCAGGACCATGATCTTTTCCGCTTTGGCTTTCGCCGAGAAAACGGACTGGATGGCGACGCGCTTCATCTTGCGGGGAAACTCGTAGCCATAGCTGCGCGGATGCGGACCGAACACAGTACCACCCCCACGCCACAGAGGCGAGCGGATCGTACCGGCGCGAGCGCGACCAGTTCCCTTTTGCTTCCACGGCTTTTTGCCGCCGCCGGAGACCTCTTTACGAGTTTTCGTATCGTGAGTCCCCTGGCGCTGACGCGCGAGGTAATTCGTGATGTACTGGTGGACGACTCCTTCGTTCGGCTCGACGCCAAAAACGGCTTCGCTGAGCTCGACGGAACCGACCGCCACACCTTCTTGATTGTAGACTTTAACGTTCATTGCCTGCATCCACTACTTTTTGCCCCGGTTCGACAACCGGATTGTCACCAGTGAACCACGGAACCCCGGGACGGCGCCACGCACCAACATGAGGTTCTGGTCGCTGATGATCTTGACGATCGGCAGGTTGAGAGTGGTCACTCGGTCTTTACCCATCTTACCGGCCATGCGCATTCCCTTGAAAACGCGTGACGGATAGGAAGAGGAACCGACTGAACCCGGCGCGCGCAGACGATCGGACTGACCGTGCGTGACCGGACCACCAGCAAAATGATGCCGTTTCATTGCGCCGGCAAATCCCAATCCGCGGGAGATACCGGTAACATCCACTTTTTCGCCCTCTTTGAAGATGTCGACATTAACGACTGCGCCCGGCTCGAGCTCCGTACCATCCAAACGAATGGTGCGCAGCCAACGGGTCGGCGAGACGTTTGCCTTGGCGAAAATGCCGGCGAGCGGCTTGTTGATCAATTTGGCACGACGGGCCTCGAAGCCAACCTGATACGCGATCGTTCCCTTGGCGGATGATTTCGCAACCACCGAACAGGGACCGGCCTCGATCACGGTAACCGGGACCATCTCCCCCGTCTCTTTGAAGATACGGGTCATGCCAATTTTCTTTCCAAGAATCTCTTTCATGACGGCAACCTTCTCAGGTCTTGATCTCCACATCGACACCGGCCGGGAGGTCGAGCTTCATCAGCGCGTCCACCGTCTGCGGAGTCGAATCGTAAATGTCTATGAGTCGCTTATGGACTCGGGTCTCAAACTGCTCGCGCGACTTTTTGTCGACGTGAGGCGACCGAAGCACCGTGTAAACAGTGCGCTTGGTCGGAAGCGGGACTGGGCCAACGATCTTGGCGCCGGTCCGGAGCACGGTCCGCGCGATCTCCTTGGTGGAGCGATCGAGCGAATAGTGATCGTACGCTTTGAGGCGAATCCTGATTTTCTGCATTTCCATAGTTCTCTCGCAGTAGTTCTGCTTTACTCCAGGATCTCGTGAATGACGCCGGCGCCGATCGTACGGCCACCCTCACGGATCGCGAAACGAAGCTCTTTCTCCATCGCGATCGGCATGATCAACTCGATCTCCATCGTCGTGTTATCCCCAGGCATCACCATCTCGACGCCTTCGGGCATCTTCACCACTCCCGTCACGTCAGTCGTACGGAAGTAAAACTGCGGACGATACCCGTTGAAGAACGGCGTGTGACGACCACCCTCCTCTTTCTTCAACACGTACACCTCAGCCTTAAAGCGCTTGTGCGGTGTGATCGAACCCGGCCACGCCAGCACCATCCCACGCTCCAGATCTTCTTTGTCAATACCGCGAAGCAGCAACCCAACGTTGTCACCCGCCTGAGCCTCATCCAGAAGCTTGCGGAACATTTCAACACCGGTCACCACCGTCTTGCGCGTCTCCCGGATCCCCACCACTTCGACTTCCTGACCCTGCTTGATGATCCCGCGCTCCACGACCGGTCCCGACCGTCCCACGACCCGTAATGGAGAACACGTCTTCCACCGGCATCAAAAACGGCTTCTCGACCTCGCGCTTCGGCTGAGGAATGTACTCATCGCACGCCTGCACCAGCTTCTTGATCGGCTCAAACGCCGGATCAGTCGCCGCTGCGCCACCCGCACCGGCAGTCATCGCCTGCAACGCCGAACCACGGATCACCGGAATATCGTCTCCCGGGAAACCGTACGTCGTCAACAGGTCGCGGACTTCCAATTCTACCAGATCCAGCAACTCCGGATCATCAACCATATCTACTTTATTGAGGAACACGATGATGAACGGCACACCCACCTGGCGAGCCAACAAAATGTGCTCGCGCGTCTGAGGCATCGGACCATCCGCTGCGCTCACCACCAGGATCGCGCCGTCCATCTGCGCCGCACCCGTGATCATGTTCTTCACATAATCCGCGTGACCCGGACAGTCAACGTGCGCATAGTGACGATTCGCCGACTCGTACTCTACGTGAGCCGTCGCAATCGTGATCCCGCGTTCCCGCTCTTCCGGCGCATTGTCAATGGAATCAAATGTCCGGATCGCTGAACCCGTCAGTTTGCTCATCACCATCGTGATCGCCGCAGTCAACGTCGTCTTACCATGATCAACGTGACCGATCGTCCCCACGTTCACATGGGGCTTCTTGCGAACAAATTTCTCCTTCGCCATCAGGAACGCTCCTCTTGCATTTCTATAAGGCCACTTTTTCCAACATTTTCTTAGACACTTCCTGGGGGACCGGCGAGTACTTGCTGAACTGCATAGTAAAGACCGCGCGTCCCTGGGTGATGTTGCGGAGCTGGTTGGCATACCCGAACATCTCAGACAGCGGAACGTGCGACGCAATCACCTGCAGGTCACCGCGAGCGACCATGCCGCCGATCTTGCCGCGTCGGGAATTGAGGTCGCCGACCACCGAGCCCATGTAGGTTTCGGGGACCACCACCTCAACATCCATGATGGGTTCCAGAATGATCGCGCCGGCTTTTTTGGCGCCATCCTGGAAGGCCATCGATCCGGCGATCTTAAACGCCATTTCGGAAGAGTCAACTTCGTGATACGAGCCGTCATACACTTCGCAGTGAATGCCGGTGAGCGGATAGCCGGCGAGGACACCATTGGTCATCGCTTCCTTCACGCCCTTTTCGATTGCCGGGATATATTCGCGCGGGATCTTGCCGCCGATCACCTTATTCTCAAAATGGAACTCGGTGCCATCGGTGGTCGGACGCATCCGCATATAGACATGACCAAACTGACCCTTACCACCGGACTGGCGAACGAACTTCCCTTCGCACTCAACGGCCCGGGTAATGGTCTCTTTGTAGGCGACAGTCGGACGGCCAACCGAAGCGCCAACACCAAATTCGCGCATCAGGCGATCCACCAGGATCTCGAGATGCAATTCCCCCATCCCGCTGATGATCGTCTGGCCGGTCTCGTCATCCTGACGAACGCGGAATGTCGGATCTTCTTCGGCCAGCTTGACCAAACCATCGGTCAGCTTATCCTGGTCGGCTTTGGATTTCGGCTCGATCGAGACCGCTACCACCGGCTCAGGGAAGGACATTTTTTCAAGGACGATCGGGTGCTTGACATCGCAGAGCGTGTCACCCGTGGTCGTCTTACGTAGGCCGATGGCAGCGACGATATCGCCGGCATATGCGACCTGAATATCTTCGCGCTTGTTGGCGTGCATGCGGAGCAGACGCGCAATGCGCTCTTTGACATCGCTGTTCGGATTGTACAGATACGAGCCTGCCTCGACCTTACCGGAGTAAACACGGATGTAGGTCAGGCGGCCGACATACGGGTCGGTCTGTACTTTGAAGGCGAGCGCGGCGGTCGGCTCGTCCATCGACGATTTGCGCTCCATCAACTTCTCGGTGTCATCGATACGGTGACCCTTGACCGGGAACTTGTCTAGCGGGGACGGCAGGAAGTCGACGATACCGTCGAGCAGTTTCTGGATCCCTTTGTTTTTGAAGGAAGAACCGCAGAGGACCGGAACCATTTTGCCGGCGATGCAGGCCTTGCGGACCGCAATCATGACATCTTTCGGGTCGATCGGCTCATCGTGCAGGAACTGCTCCAGCAGATGATCATCGAAATCCGCGACCGCTTCGAGCATCTTTTCGCGATACTCGTTGGTCATACCGATAAGGTCTTCCGGAATATCTACATCTTCAAACGTCATTCCCTGAGAGTCCTCATGGAAGACGCGGAATTTCATAGTAAGCAGGTCGATAACGCCGGCAAACATCTCCCCTTCGCCACCCGGAACGGCGATCGCCACGCAATTGGACGACAGGCGCTCATTCATTTCCTGGAGGGTGTGGGCGAAATTGGCGCCGACGCGATCCATCTTATTGATGTACGCGAGGCGAGGGACATTGTATTTGTCGGCCTGGCGCCAGACGGTTTCCGACTGCGGCTCCACGCCGCCGACTGCGCAAAACAGCGCAACCGCGCCGTCCAGGACGCGCAGGGAGCGCTCTACTTCGACCGTAAAATCAACGTGACCGGGAGTATCAATGATATTGATAATGTGTCCGTCCCAGAGGCAGGTCGTCGCAGCCGAGGTAATGGTAATACCGCGCTCTTTCTCCTGTTCCATCCAGTCCATCGTCGCGGCGCCCTCATGGACTTCCCCGATACGGTGCGACTTACCTGTGTAGAACAGGATACGCTCGGTTGTGGTGGTTTTACCGGCATCAATGTGGGCCATGATCCCGATATTTCTCACCTTTTTCAGATCTGCATCAACGGGCATAAAAAATCCCTGTCTAACTCCTATACAAAACCTTCAGTGCTTATCATCACAGAAGCGACACAAAGGTTTTCGTCCGGTCAGCAGGGGACGGATGGACCTGAGAGTCAGCTTCTCATCATATCCGCGTAAGTAAGGCGCGCAAAGTCACCCTCGTATGGTTTACGATGTAAACTGCAGAGAGAGAAAACCTCTCTCTTTAGAGAGCAATTCTACCATTTGAAGTGGGCGAAGGCCTTATTAGCCTCGGCCATCTTGTGAGTATCCTCCTTCTTCTTAATGGATGCGCCTTCATTATTGGCGGCGGAGAGGAACTCTGCCGCAAGTTTTTCAGCCATAGATTTTTCACCGCGGCTCTTCGAGTAGGAAATGATCCATCGAATAGCGAGGGCGGTCCGTCGATCGGGGCGGACTTCAGTCGGCACCTGGTAGGTGGCGCCGCCAACGCGGCGGGACTTCACTTCCAGTACCGGCTTGACATTGTTCAACGCCTTGCGGAAGAGGTCGATCCCGGCCTGGCCGGACTTCTTCTCGACCAGGTCGATGGCACCATACATGATGCGCTCGGCGGTCGAACGTTTCCCCTGCTTCATGAGGCAGGCGATAAATTCAGCGACCGCTCGGTCGTTGTATTTGAAATCCGACTCGATCGGTCGGCGATGTCCCAGAGAGATTTGACGAGGCATATTACTAGTCCGTTACCCGAATCACGATTTAGGTTTCTTTGCCCCATACTTGGAGCGTCCACGCCGGCGATCCGACACACCTGAAGTATCCATCGTACCACGAATGATATGATAGCGTACGCCCGGGAGATCTTTGACACGACCACCGCGAATCAACACGATCGAGTGCTCCTGCAAATTGTGACCTTCACCCGGAATGTACGCGGTCACTTCCATCTGGTTCGTCAGTCGAACACGGGCAACTTTTCGAAGCGCCGAGTTCGGCTTCTTGGGAGTAGAGGTATAGACACGGGTACAGACGCCGCGCTTCTGCGGTGAGCCTGCCAGTGCCGGGGTCTTTGTTTTCTCTTCAACAACCCGACGCCCAATACGAATCAACTGGTTTATTGTGGGCACATTATCTCCTGAACAATCCTTACAAAAAGCCTATATCTCGCAAAGAGACTCGCAATTTAGTCCTAACGCGAGAACTGTCAAGCGTTTTCTTTGAAAATGTCCGCAACGGTCGTCTCTACGACCTGTTCTTCCTCGTCATCGAAGGCCGGCGAGTCGTCGATCACCTCGGTATTTCGATACCGCTCAATTCCGGTACCGGCCGGAATCAGGTGACCAATGATCACGTTTTCCTTAAGTCCAAGCAAATAATCGACTTTACCGGAAATAGCCGCTTCGGTCAGGACACGTGTTGTCTCCTGGAACGAGGCCGCCGAAATAAACGATTCGGTCGACAATGAAGCTCGGGTAATTCCAAGGAGCAACGACTCGGCGGTCGCCGGATCGCCACCCTCGGCGATAACGCGAGAGTTTTCCTCTGAGAAGGAGATCTTGTCAACCTTCTCTCCCTCAAGGAAATTGGTGTCACCGGGATGATCGACCACGACCTTCTGCAACATCTGACGAACGATCGTTTCGATATGCTTGTCGTTGATCTTCACGCCCTGGAGACGGTACACTTCCTGGATCTCGTTCACCAGGTACTCCTGCACCTTGTAAACGCCGAGAATCCGGAGGATATCGTGGGGATCCACGGAGCCTTCGCACAACCGGTCACCGGCGCGCACAAAGTCGCCATTGTGGACCATCATGTGCTTGCCGTGCGGGACAAGGTATTCGCGGACTTCGTCCTGCTCGCCCTTCACGATGATCTGCTGCTGGCCGCGGACGATCTTGCCGAATTCGACAATACCATCAACCTCGGAAATAACTGACGGGTCATGCGGACGGCGGGCTTCGAACAGCTCGACGACGCGCGGGAGACCGCCGGTGATGTCTCGGGATTTCGAGATCACGCGCGGCATCTTGACCACGATATCGCCGGGCCTGATGAGTTGCCCGTCGTGTACCTGCAACTGAGCATCCGTCGGGATGCGATAGCTGGCCTGGGTTTTCGCTTCGTTATTCACATCAACGATAGTGACTCGCGGGAAGAGTGTACGATCGCGGTATTCGACAATTCGCATAACCGACAAACCGGTCTGCTCGTCCACTTCCTCGCGCATCGTCATATCCGGGATGATATCCTCAAACTTCACCTTACCGCCACGTTCGGAAACGATCGAGCCGGTGTACGGATCCCATTCGTAGATGATATCGTCCTTGTGGATCTCCTGGCCGTCCTTGACCAGCAGGTGGGCCGCATACGGGACTTTGAGACGAGTCCGGACACGTCCGCGGTTATCTATGATGTGAGCCTCGCCGATGCCTTCACGGCTGACGACGATCTCAGTCCCGTCCTCTTTCTGGACGGTGTGAATATTTTCAAGCTTAATAGTACCTTCGTACTTGGACCGGGTCTGCGACTGTTCGGCAATACGGGCCGCGGCGCCACCGATGTGGAACGTACGGAGCGTCAACTGCGTACCCGGCTCACCGATCGACTGGGCGGCGATCACACCGACCGCTTCGCCGATATCGACCAGTTTGCGAGAGGCGAGGTTTCGGCCATAACATTTGGCGCAAACTCCCCACTTGGCTTCGCAGGTCAGCACTGACCGGATGCGGACCGACTCAATGCCGGCATCGTCGATCGCGGTCGCTTCTTTTTCGTTGATCTCACCGCCGGCTTCGATCAGCACTTTCTCAGAGATCGGATCATACACATCATCAAGAGCCACGCGTCCGAGGATTCGGTCGCGGAGCGATTCGATGATTTCTTCACCTTCTTTGAGTGCCTGGACATCCAGACCGAGAATGGTACCGCAGTCGATCTCGCGGACGATCACGTCCTGCGCCACGTCGACCAGACGGCGTGTCAGGTAACCGGCGTCGGCCGTCTTCAAGGCGGTATCAGCCAGACCCTTACGAGCACCGTGCGTGGAAATGAAGTATTCCTGCACGGTGAGACCTTCGCGGAAGTTAGAGATAACGGGGGTCTCGATAATTTCGCCGACGCCACCGGTGATCTTCTTCTGCGGTTTGGCCATAAGACCGCGCATACCGGCGAGCTGGCGGATCTGTTCGCGAGATCCACGAGCGCCGGAGTCGGCCATCATAAAGACCGGATTGAAGCCCTGGTTCTGTGCCGCCAGGTTGGCGAACATCACCTCGGAAACTTCGTTCGTGGTCTTGGTCCACTGGTCAATGACTTTATTGTAACGCTCACCATTGGTGATGGCGCCTTTTTCGTACTGCTTGGTGATCTTGGCGACCGCCTTCTTGGCCTCGTCGATCAACTGGTCTTTCTCATCAGGGACCACGAGGTCATCGATGGAAACCGTCACGCCTCCGCGGGTCGCAAATTCGAATCCGGTCTGTTTGAGCCGGTCGAGCAAGGCGACCGTTTCATTCTGGCCAAACAGCCAGAACGAGCGGCTGACGATATCTTCCAGTTTCCCCTTGGAGGTGCTGTCGTTGAAGAACGGCATACCTTTGGGAAGGATATTGTTGAAGATCACACGACCAGGAGTAGTCCGATACAGAGTCCCATCCGTCAGACGAATATCGACCACCGCATGCAGGTCGGCATAACCGTGGTCGTATGCGGCCAGCGCCTCATCGACCGAGCGGAAGATCATTCCCTCTCCCTTAACTCCCTTACGGGACTTGGTGAGGTAATAGCAGCCGATAACGATATCCTGGTTCGGGATCGCGATCGGGCGACCGGACGACGGCACCAGAATGTTGTTGGTCGACAACATCAGCACCTGCGCTTCAAGCTGAGCCTCGAATGATAGCGGCACGTGAACGGCCATCTGGTCACCATCGAAGTCGGCGTTGAAGGCCGCGCAAACGAGTGGGTGAAGACGGATCGCCTTACCTTCGACCAACACCGGGTAGAAGGCCTGAATACCGAGTCTATGCAGCGTGGGGGCGCGGTTGAGCATCACGGGATGATCTTCGATGATCTCCTCGAGAATGTCCCAAACTTCGGGGCGCTCTTTTTCCACTAATTTTTTGGCAGACTTGACGGTCTGGACGTAGCCCTTCTCTTCAAGCTTCATAATGATGAACGGCTTGAACAGCTCGAGTGCCATGTTTTTCGGCAGACCGCACTGGTGCAGTTTCAGTTCAGGACCAACGACGATAACCGAACGACCGGAGTAGTCGACACGCTTACCGAGCAGGTTCTGACGGAAACGTCCCTGCTTTCCTTTCAGCAAGTCGGAGAGCGACTTGAGCGGGCGCTTGGAGTCACCGCGGACAGAATGGGTGCGACGACCGTTGTCGAACAATGCGTCGACCGCTTCCTGCAACATGCGCTTTTCATTGCGCAGAATCACTTCGGGCGCCTTGATCTCGATCAGCTTTTTCAACCGGTTATTACGGTTGATAACGCGGCGATAGAGGTCGTTCAGATCTGAGGTCGCGAATCGTCCGCCTTCGAGCGGCACCAACGGACGAAGGTCCGGAGGAATGACCGGGATGACCGACATGACCATCCAGTCGGGGCGGTTCTGCGACTGACGAAACGCCTCGAAAATACGAAGACGCTTGAGCAGATCTTTCTTACGCTGGGCGGAGGTTTCGACCTTCACCTGGGCGCGCAAGGTGGCGACCATCTCATCCATATCAATACGGCGGAGCAGTTCGCGAATGGCGTCGGCGCCCATGCGGGCGTCGAACTGCTTGCCGGCTTCTTCCAGTTCGAGGAACTCTTCTTCGGTGACAACATCTCCCTGTTCAAAGGAGGTGTTGCCCGGGTCAACGATGATATACGCCTCATAATAGAGGATCTTTTCCAGCTCACGGATCGACAGATCCAGCATATGGCCGATACGTGACGGCAGCGACTTGAAATACCAGATATGCGAGACGGGGACGGCCAGTTCGATGTGACCCATCCGTTCGCGCCGGACTTTGGACTGGGTGACTTCAACGCCGCAGCGATCGCACACGATACCGCGGAAGCGGATCCGCTTGTACTTACCGCAGTTGCATTCCCAATCTTTGACCGGACCGAAGATCCGTTCGCAGAAAAGACCATCACGTTCCGGCTTAAACGACCGGTAGTTGATGGTTTCCGGTTTTGTCACTTCGCCGTACGACCATGACAGAATCACTTCGGGTGAAGCGATCTGAATCTGTATCGCCGAGAAATCCGAAGGCTTTTTCTGAGGCGCTGGATTTTTGCCCATCATCTCGACCACGGCATACTCCTTTATAACGGGTCGACGCGGGAGCGGAAGCTCCCGCGCACGACTACTTTTCGATCAACTTAATGTCCAGGCCCAATGCCTGCAGCTCTTTCACCAGAACATTGAACGCTTCGGGATAGCCCGGCTCCGGCGGGTTCTCTCCCTTGACGATCGCTTCGTAGACACGGCTGCGCCCGGTGACGTCGTCCGACTTCACCGTCAGCATCTCCTGCAGCGTATAGGCGGCGCCGTACGCTTCAAGAGCCCAGACTTCCATTTCACCAAAACGCTGTCCACCGAACTGCGCTTTACCACCCAGCGGCTGCTGTGTGACGAGCGAGTACGGCCCGATCGACCGCGCATGGATCTTATCATCAACCAAATGCGACAGCTTGAGCATGTACATATACCCGACCGTCACCGGATTATCGAAAGAGTTGCCGGTGTGGCCGTCGTACAGGGTGACCTTGCCGTTTTCCGGAAGGCCAGCCTCGCGCAAAGCCTGTTTGATCTGGGTAATGGTCGCACCATCAAACACCGGTGTCGCGATATGCTGGCCCAGGTGCTTGGCGGCCCACCCAAGGTGAGTCTCCAGGATCTGGCCAACGTTCATACGCGACGGTACGCCAAGCGGATTCAACACGGCATCAACCGGCGTTCCATCCGCCATATACGGCATATCTTCGATCGGTACGATCTTCGACACGACACCCTTGTTCCCGTGGCGTCCGGCCATCTTGTCACCCACCGAGATCTTGCGGCGGATCGCGATCGTCACTTTGACCAGTTGCTTGACACCGGGCGGAAGCTCGGCGCCGCGCTGGATCTTGTCGATCTCGATCTCCAACTCAGCCTTCTTGTGGTTGATCAGACCGGTCGATTCCTCGATGATGCGGTCAACATGCTTGTTGACGCTGTTCTCATTGCTGAAGCCTTCGGGCGCGATGGCGTTTTCGACATCAAACGACTCGAATTCTTCCGCTTTGAACTTGTGACCGGTTCGCACCATAACGGAATTATCTATGGCCGAGCGGATCATCCGCGAGGTCTGCCCATCGAGCAGCTCGCCCAGACGTTTGGCGCGGAGAGCGGTGATATCGGCGATCTTCTTGTTGTAGACCTTCTTGACGGCCGCGATATCATTCTTCTCCTGCTTTTTCGCGTCTTCTGTCCGCTCCTTGCGGGAGAAAACACGCGTCTTGATGACGATCCCCTTCATGCCGGGCGGCGCCTTCAAAGAAGCGTCGCGTACGTCGCCGGCCTTCTCCCCGAAGATAGCTCGTAAGAGCCGTTCCTCAGGCGAAAGCTCGGTCTCGCCTTTGGGCGTGACTTTGCCGACCAGAATATCGCCGGCCTCAACTTCAGCACCGACGCGCACTATCCCCTGTTCATCGAGATTCAACAGCGCCTCTTCCGAGACGTTGGGAATTTCGCGGGTGATCTCTTCGGCGCCGCGCTTGGTGTCACGTACCTGCAGTTCATATTCCTCGATATGGATCGAGGTGAAGATATCCTGGTGAACGAGGCGTTCAGACAGGATGATAGCGTCTTCGTAGTTATATCCGCGCCACGGTACAAAAGCAGCCAACGTATTGTAGCCGAGGGCGAGTTCGCCGCGATCGACAGCCGGGCCGTCTGCCAGCGTATCCCCTTCTTTCACCTCATCATTGAGAGAAACGACAGGGCGATAGCTGATACAGGTATCCTGGTTCGAGCGGCGATACTTGGTCAGGCGATACTCGTCATCTTCGATGTAGCCGAGTTCACCCGCCTTGGATTTGACATTGGGGCGGACAATCACGCGCTCGGCGTCGACATGTACGACCTTGCCGCCGCGACGAGCGCGGACCACCACACCGGCATCCTGCGCTACTTTGCGCTCCATGCCCGTGCCGATCACCGGCGCTTCGGTCTTGAGAAGCGGCACGGCCTGGCGCTGCATGTTGGAGCCCATCAGTGCGCGGTTGGCGTCATCGTGCTCCAGGAACGGGATGAGCGACGCCGCCACCGAAACGATCTGGCGCGGCGAAACGTCCATGTACTGCACATCATCGCGATTCACCAGCGGATAGTCGGAGCGACGGCGCGCGACGAGATATTCGGAGATGATCGCGCCGTTTTCGGCCAACGGTTCATTCGCCTGGGCGATGAAGTAGCGGTCTTCCTGGTCGGCCGACAGGTAATCGATCTTATGGGTCGCGATACCCTTTTCGACACGACGATACGGCGTCTCGAGGAATCCGTACTTGTTGATCCGTGCAAAAGTCGCCATCGACGTGATAAGACCGATGTTCGGACCTTCCGGAGTCTCGATCGGGCACATACGACCGTAGTGGGTATGGTGCACGTCGCGGACTTCGAATCCGGCGCGCTCACGCGTCAAACCGCCCGGTCCAAGAGCCGAGAGACGGCGCTTGTGGGTCAGTTCTGACAGCGGGTTCGTCTGATCCATGAACTGCGAGAGCTGTGACGATCCAAAGAAGGTGTCAATGACCGACGAAACCGTACGGGCATTGACCAGCAACTGAGGAGTCACATTCTCCTGATCCTTCAGCGACAGCCGTTCGCGGATCGTACGGGCGACACGCGACAGACCAACTGAGAACAGGTTGGAGAGCAATTCACCGACGGTGCGGCAGCGACGATTCCCCAAGTGATCGATATCATCGGTGAATCCATCGTCATTCCGCAGGCCGATAAGATATTTGGCGATCGCCACGAAGTCTTTCGGGTCGAAGACCGTTTTCTCGGTCGGGATATCCAGGCTCAGGCGCTGGTTGATCATATACCGGCCGACTTCGCCGAGATCATATCGCTTATTGTTGAAGAAAAGCTTTTCAATCAACCCTTCGGCCATTTCGAGCGTGGGGGTTTCACCCGGACGAACCAGGTTGTAGATACGCATCAATGCTTCTTCGCGAGACTTGGTCGGATCCTTGCGCAGCGTGTTCAGGATGACCATCGTCTCCTTCTTGTCATGCTGGCGCACGATATGGATCGACTTGAATCCCTTGTCGACCATCTTCTCGGCGATCGCTTCGGTGATCGGCTCGCCGACTCCAAAAACGATCTCGCCGGTCTCCTTGTCGATCAGGTTCTCGCAAAGGAAAACGCCTTCGAACTCTTTCTCTTTTTTCCCGGTCAGAGAGAGTTTCTCGGGGGTATAGAATAGCTTCACCAGTTCGTCATCGGTGGAATAGCCGATAGCGCGCAACAGCGTGGTAACCGTCAGCTTTCGCTTCGAGTCGATATAGACATACATGATATCGTTGATATCCATGCTGAATTCGACCCAGCTTCCGCGATACGGGATAACGCGGGCGGAGAACAGTTTTTTGCCGTTGGGGTGGATCTCTTCATCGAAGGAGACACCCGGGCTGCGGTGCAACTGGCTGACAATAACGCGTTCGGCGCCATTGACGATGAACGTTCCCCATTCGGTCACCAGCGGCAGTTCGCCGAGGTAGACATCCTGTTCAATGATGTCTTTGATCTCTTTTTGCTGGCCTTCGCCCTGACGGGTGACCAGGCGCATGGTCACTTTGAGCGGCGCGGCGAACGTCATGTTCCGTTCGCGACACTCTTCGATGCTGTAACGGGTCGGACCGAGATAAAAGCCGACATACTCAAGGGAGTAATTTTCGTGAATGTCGGTTACGGGAAAGATATCCGTAAATATCTGGTGGAGACCCTGCATCTCGCGTTTGGCGTGAGGGAGGCCGGCCTGGAGGAAGTCCTCATAAGACTTGATCTGGACTTCCAGGAAATTGGGCATGTCGGTCGCATCGGGAATCGACGCGAAATTCTTGCGAGTGATCACTCCTGATCGGGCCAAGTCGATACCCTCCTACAAAGACAGAACGCCCAGACAAAGCGAGGCTTTCCCGCTCTGGGCACATTCCGCTGGTAATCTGTTCAAAACGTCTGGTGATCCTGTCATCTACACTTAATTCTCCCGCCTCGTATTGAGTGCTGGGGAGCCAGAAATGCAGTCAATCAACCAATCTAAACGACAAAACGGGGAAATACTAACTCCTACCTTCGTGCAAGCTACAACCGACCGGGGGTCAATTGGTTCCCGGTCGGCTGGAATCGGAAAACTACTTGATCTCGACAGTTGCGCCGACTTCCTCAAGTTTCGCCTTGGCAGCATCGGCCTCGGCCTTGGAGACACCCTCTTTGAGCTTGGCGGGGACGCCGTCAACCAGGTCCTTGGCTTCCTTCAGGCCCAGGCTGGTCAGTTCGCGCACGACCTTGATCACCTGGATCTTCTTGTCGCCGGAACCGGTGATCATGACGGTGAACTCGGTCTGCTCTTCAGCTTTGGCAGCCGCGCCGCCGCCGGCAGCCGGACCGGCCATCATCATCGGGGCGGCCGCGGTGACACCGAACTTGGATTGGATCGCTTTGGACAGATCAGCGAGATCCATCGCACTCAAACCGGCGATCTTGTCGACGATTTCTTCAATTACTGCGTTTGCCACTGTACTAACCTCTCAATCAACTATTAACGCTTACTATTTTCTTCGTTTTTATCGTGGCTGCTCCGAGCCCAAGCGGCGAGACGAATCCGCTTAGAAGCATGGGTCGGTGGCGGCCTGGTCGTCTCACCTTAGGCTTGTTCTACGCCCTTCTTCTGTTCCGCCACGGCATCAACCGACCGGACCAGCTCGATCATCACCGCTTCAACGGCGGAGACCAACTGGGTCAGCGGAGCCTCGACGGCAGACACAACCATCGACAACAGAACGTCACGCGACGGCAGTTCGGCGAGGGCCGCAACTCTGTCTGGACCATGAATTTCCTTGTCGAAGACAAACGCCTTGATGCGGGGGAGCTGCTTTTCCTTGAAGGAATCCTGCAAGATCTTGGCAGCGGCCGAGGCATCTTTCATCGCAAAAGCGACGGCGGTCGGACCCTTGAAGTGCTGGTCCAACGGGGGCATTCCGGCCTCGCGAGCGGCGATCCGGAAAAGCGTATTTTTCGCCACGACGAATCGGACATCGTTTTCCCGGAGGTTTTTACGCAGTGCGGAGATATCCGCCACGTTGAGCCCCTGGTAGTCCGTGACAAAGTAGGAGGGAGCAGACGTAAAGACGTCCTTCAGCTCGGCTACCGTCTCAATTTTCTCTGGTTTCGGCATGCTAGCTATTCCTCTCCTTACTTCTTCAGCGAAGCTTGTAGCTCGCTCTGATCAAGCTTGATGCCCGGGCTCATGGTAGAACAGAGGGAGATGCTCAGGAGATAGGTCCCCTTGGCAGTCGCCGGTCTGGCACGCATGAGGGCGTCGATGAACGCCTGTACGTTTTGCATAATGGCCGTCTCATCGAACGAAATCTTCCCTACCGAAACCGCGATGTTGGCCTGACGGTCAACACGAATTCGATTCGGCCGCCCATCAGTTCTTTGACTGTGCGAGCGACATCCATCGTCACGGTGCCGGTTTTGGGATTCGGCATCAAGCCGCGCGGACCGAGGACTTTTCCCAGCGGACCGAGCAGTCTCATCATATCAGGGGTTGCGACGGCGACATCAAAGTCGGTCCAACCGCCTTTCACTTTTTCAGCCAGGTCTTCCGCGCCGACATGCTGAGCGCCGGCTTCGCGAGCTTCATTTGCCTTATCACCGGCAGCAAAAACCGCGACGCGCACTGTTTTACCAGTGCCATTGGGAAGCGCGACTGTTCCACGAACCATCTGGTCAGCATGCTTCGGGTCGACACCCAACCGCACGGAGACCTCTACGGACTCGTCGAACTTGGCAAACTTGTTCTCCTTGAGAAGCTTGACCGCATCGGCAAGCGGGTACCGCTTCCGACGGTCGATCTTCTCACGGAACGTGAGGTACTTCTTCGAATGGTGCATAGGCTCCTATTCTCCCTGCGGTTGCCGTCTCGGCAGCCCAGGTGGTAACGAACGGTTAGCGTTCAATTATATTACTTCGATCCCCATAGAGCGCGCGGTCCCCTCAACCATCTTGATGGCTGCATCCAAGGAGGCAGCATTGAGGTCGGCCATTTTGCTCTGTGCGATCTCTTTTACCTGGTCATGAGAGACTCGTCCCACCTTATCCTTATTCGGGATCGCCGAACCCTTTTGCAGTTTGGCTGCCATCTTAAGCAGCGTCGATGCCGGCGGGGTTTTGGTCACAAAGGTGAACGACTTGTCGGAGTACACGGTGATAATGACCGGTGTCAATATGCCGTTACCACCCTGAGTTTTGGCGTTAAACGCCTTGCAGAACTCCATGATGTTGACACCGCGCTGACCGAGCGCAGGACCAACCGGCGGGGCCGGATTGGCCGAGCCCGCAGGAATCTGCAGTTTGACGAATGCTGTGATCTTCTTTGCCACGTGTAATCTATCCCTTAAAAATACTCTTCATCACGCCTTGGCCTTGACCAGCTCCACCTGGAGGTAATCAAGCTCGACCGGCGTCGGCCGGCCGAAAATGGAAACCATCACTTTGACTTTGCGACGTTCCATATTGACTTCGCTGACCGTTCCGGAGAAATCCTGGAACGGACCATCCTTCACCTTCACCGGATCACCGGCCTGGAACGGAACTTCCTGCACCTCTTCGGTGCGGCTACGGTCGATCTGCCCGACTATCCGCTGTACCTCTTCGAGGCGAAGCGGCTGCGGCTTACCGGCCGCGCCGACGAAATTAGTGATCCCGGGGGTATTCACCACCAGGTTCTGGGTCTCTTTGTCGAGATCCATTTCGATCAGGATATAGCTGGGAAGGAACTTCTTGGTAGAGGTTGCGCGCTTTCCCTGCTTCATTTCCGTCACTTGCTCAGTCGGAATGAGGATCTGACCAAAGCGTTCGGTCAGTCCGGCATTTTCAATGGCGGACTCGAGATAACGCTTGGCCTTGGCTTCATGCCCTGAATATGTATGCGCAACGTACCAACGTAACGTCACTTAACCTCCCAGTGTCCCGCCAAAAATGGTTCGGACCATAAACGTGAGGACTCGATCCACCACGCCGATGAAAATCGCAACCACCAACGACACGATGATCACCACAATAGTCGACCCCTTCAATTCATCCATGGTCGGCCAGGTCATCTTCCGAAGTTCGGCAGCCGTTTCTTTGAGATATCGTTTGATCTTCTCCAACATACTCCTCAATAAAGTCTGGCAGGCCAGGAGGGACTCGAACCCCCAACCGCCGGTTTTGGAGACCGGAACTCTGCCAATTGAGCTACTGGCCTAACACGAACCCTGGTTACCTGGTCTCCTTGTGGGCGGTATGCTTATTACAATGCGGGCAGAACTTACGGAACTCCACGCGTTCCGGATGCAACCGCTTGTTTTTCATCGTGTCGTAATTGCGGCGTTTACAGTCACCGCAGGCCAATGTTACGCGATCTCGTGGCACAATTTCACCAATCTATAAAAGGTCTCTACGTTCTATTCGAGGATCTCGTGAATGACGCCGGCGCCGATCGTACGGCCACCCTCACGGATCGCGAAACGAAGCTCTTTCTCCATCGCGATCGGCATGATCAACTCGATCTCCATCGTCGTGTTATCCCCAGGCATCACCATCTCGACGCCTTCGGGCATCTTCACCACTCCCGTCACGTCCGTCGTACGGAAGTAAAACTGCGGACGATACCCGTTGAAGAACGGCGTGTGACGACCACCCTCCTCTTTCTTCAACACGTACACCTCAGCCTTAAAGCGCTTGTGCGGTGTGATCGAACCCGGCCACGCCAGCACCATCCCACGCTCCAGATCTTCCTTGTCAATACCGCGAAGCAGCAATCCTACGTTGTCACCCGCCTGAGCCTCATCCAGAAGCTTGCGGAACATCTCAACGCCGGTCACCACCGTCTTGCGCGTCTCCCGGATCCCCACCACTTCGACTTCCTGCCCCTGCTTGATGATCCCGCGCTCCACACGACCGGTCCCGACCGTCCCACGACCCGTAATGGAGAACACGTCTTCCACCGGCATCAAAAACGGCTTCTCGACCTCGCGCTTCGGCTGAGGAATGTACTCATCGCACGCCTGCACCAGCTTCTTGATCGGCTCAAACGCCGGATCAGTCGCCGCCGCGCCACCCGCACCGGCAGTCATCGCCTGCAACGCCGAACCACGGATCACCGGAATATCGTCTCCCGGGAAACCGTACGTCGTCAACAGGTCGCGGACTTCCAATTCAACCAGATCCAGCAACTCCGGATCATCAACCATATCTACTTTATTGAGGAACACGATGATGAACGGCACACCCACCTGGCGAGCCAACAAAATGTGCTCGCGCGTCTGAGGCATCGGACCATCCGCTGCGCTCACCACCAGGATCGCGCCGTCCATCTGCGCCGCACCCGTGATCATGTTCTTCACATAATCCGCGTGACCCGGACAGTCAACGTGCGCATAGTGACGATTCGCCGACTCGTACTCTACGTGAGCCGTCGCAATCGTGATCCCGCGTTCCCGCTCTTCCGGCGCATTGTCAATGGAATCAAATGTCCGGATCGCTGAACCCGTCAGTTTGCTCATCACCATCGTGATCGCCGCAGTCAACGTCGTCTTACCATGATCAACGTGACCGATCGTCCCCACGTTCACATGGGGCTTCTTGCGAACAAATTTCTCCTTCGCCATCAGGAACGCTCCTCTGCTGCGTCTACAAGAGCCCAGAACCAGGATCGAACTGGTGACCTCATCCTTACCAAGGATGTGCTCTACCAACTGAGCTATCTGGGCTTATCGTTACCAACGGTACAACTACAAGCCAAAAAAAGCCAAAAGCGGGCGTACCCCGCCCTTGGTGGAACCCAGAAAATATCCGTCCCCCCCGTAAGTGTCAAGGGGTATTTTTGTTGATTCACTGGATAGAAGTAACTGCCCGACTTGGCATTAATGTCCGGAGGGGTAAAATCGTTCCGCCAGGGCCAAAAACACCCGACAGAACAAAGAACTGTCGTTACTTATTTGATAACAACAGCTTAAGTGAATCAAGGGAGGGGACATTCCAGTTTGCACGGTCAGCGTCCGTCGTACTCGAGTCGTACGGATACAGCACTCGATTCCCCTTCGAATCAAGGAAGTTCTGGGTACCGTACTTCTGAGGTAAGCCGTTCTTTATCAAATACTTATCGAGGTACTCGGCGGACAGATGTCGCGCCTCGTTATTCCCTTTTCGAGCCGATTCCAAGGCACAATAGTACGCCAGCATGATCTCCTCCGGTCCGGACGAAGAATCCGAGGATTGGAGCAGAACCGCCGCTCGATAAAGATCGGCTGGCTCAACAATCAAGGCCTGGGCTAATAATTGATAGACCGTCTGGCGATGTCTCAGATCAGCCTCCCGCAACAAATCGACCGGGTAGTCCTTCCAAGATCGCATCTGCTGGTGCTCTTCGAGCATGGACAACAGCTCCGCCGAGACTGGGGATTCTTTTTTGTTCTGGGTCTCTGCCTTGCGCTCGATACAGCCATTCAGCAGAAGAACAGACAACGTTCCAATGAACAGGAATGCGAGACGGAATGATCTGCGTGTCACGGGTGGTCACCGAAAATTAAGAGCGGGAGACGAGGTTCGAACTCGCGACCAACAGCTTGGAAGGCTGTGACTCTACCAACTGAGTTACTCCCGCTGGTTGCCCTGAAAGTACAGGCGAGGCCGGTACCGTGCAAGTGCTTTTTCACTAGTGAAACAGAAGCCATTGACTGGAAGTTCATCCCTTTTCCGAATGGTAATCCGGCGGGACACCCCAGTGAAGTTTGTTCTTCAGCAGTTTGTAGTAAGAGCTTTCCGGAAACGAAACAAACCGCAATTTGAAATCGGCCTTTTTGATGGTGACCGGCTCTCCCTCCCTGACTCCAACCACGATCTGTCCATCCAGCGTCAGGTTGGCAACTCTCCCCCGGCTCAAAACGCGAAGTTCCAGGATATCGTCTCCGGAAAAGATCATCGGGCGGGTGGTCAGCGAAAACGCGGCGATCGGCGCGGCGATCATCGCTTCCATTTTCGGATGCATGATGGGGCCGCCAACTGCCAATGAATATGCGGTCGAACCGGTTGCTGTGGAGATCACCAGTCCATCGGCTTTGTAGGTGACGACATCTTCCCCGTTCACGCGAAGATTGATATCAAGCACGCGACTGCTCGGTCCGTTATCCAATACGATATCATTGAGAGCGGTCGACAGCTCAGTCACTTCTTTGCCATACACCAGTGCTTTCAGCAACATACGCTCGGCAATGGTATACTCCCCGGCCACAACGGCCTCCAGACTGGGGACGATCTGTTCCGGAGTGCGGGTAGTGAGGAATCCAAGCGATCCAAGGTTGACCCCGAGGATCGGCGTACCGGAGGCTCCAACCGATCGTCCAGTGCCAAGGAGAGTCCCATCCCCGCCCATCGAAACGATCATATCTACCTGGTTAGCCAGTTCGTTCTGTGGAACGAACCGCCAGTCGCCGGGGACCGCTTGTTGCAGGTCCGAACAGAGAACAAGTTCATGCTTCTGCTGCTGTGCCCAGGTGAGGACGGTGTCGATCGCCTTGCGGGCGCCGATCCGGGAGAGGTTCGCTATTAGTCCAAAGCGCATAAGACAACATACGAGGTCGATTCGACCAAAATCAAGTCAACAAATATGGAATGCATCTGCGCCTGAAAAGGTCTGTCCGGCTTAGCCGACATTCTTCAGCGAGTCTTTGCGGCGAGAAAAATTGTTGAGGATCAGTCGCTGGAAGAGCGACGCGTTGGTTTTCGCCTGCTGTTGCAGGAATTGTTCGAGCGAGTTGACGATGCCGTCCGTATCCAGGCCGACATCTTTGAGCAACTGGGCGCGGCTTCCGTGTGTGACGAATCCATCCGGGATCGCCAGAGCTTTGAATTTCCCTTCCCACCCGGATGACAACAGATGTTCCGCGATCGCCTGGCCAAATCCACCCCGCAACTGTCCCTCTTCGATAGTGACAATCACGCGGGCGTCAGTCTTGACCTGATCGAGCATCGACTGATCAAACGGTTTGACAAACCGGGCGTTGATCACGGCGATATCGATGCCACGTTCGGCGAACTTTTCGGCAGCCTTAACAGCCGGCTGCACCATCGAACCAACCGCCAATATCGCTACCTGGGACTGACCATTCAGCATCTCCCATTTCCCCCAATCGATCGGCTGAATAGCCTCTTCGATCGGTGTCGGGACGATATCACGAGGATAGCGGATCGCCACAATTCCGTCCTGCGGATGATCAGCGGTGTGGTGCATCATCGCGCGAAGCTCATTCCCGTCTTTGGGGGCACACAGTGTCAGGTTAGGCACAGTCGACAAATAGGGGATATCAAAGACGCCATGGTGTGTTGGGCCATCTTCGCCGACCAGACCGGCACGATCCATGCAAATGACGACCGGCAGTTTCTGTATGGCAAGGTCATGAATGACCTGATCATAGGCGCGCTGGAGGAAAGTCGAATAGATCGTCAGGTACGGCTTGACACCGTCGGCGGCCAACCCACCGGCAAATGTCGTGGCATGCCCTTCCGCTATACCGACATCAAAGAACCGTTCCGGATACTTCTCCGAATATTCCACCAGGCCGGTGCCGGAACACATGGCCGCGGTAATCGCGACTACTTGCTTGTCTTTTTCCGCAAGTTCGCACATTACCTTGCCAAAAACCTGTGTGTAGGCTGGAAGGTCGGCGGAGGATGCCGCCGCTTTACCGGTTACTTTGTCGAACTTGCCGATCCCATGATACTTAAACGCGTCATCTTCGGCCGGAAGGTACCCCTTCCCCTTTTTGGTGGCGATGTGAAGCATCACCGGACCATGGATATTGCGGAGATCCTCGAGCGTTTTGATTAGCAACGGGAGATCGTGGCCATCGATCGGGCCGAAATATTTGAAGCCGAGTTTTTCGAACAGCATTCCGGGGACGAGCAGACCCTTGATGGAGTTCTCGATCCCTTTGATGGTGTCACGGATCTTATCGCGGCGTTTGAATTTGCCGGTCAGTTCCCAAACCTCGGTGCGAAGGCGCTGGAATTTCTCATCGGCCATGATTCCGGTGAGATATTTGGAGATGGAGCCGACATTCTTGGAGATCGACCAGGTATTGTCGTTAAGAATGACGAGCAGATTTTTCTTCATCGAGCCGGCGTTGTTCATTCCTTCGAATGCCAGTCCGCCGGTCATGGCGCCATCGCCGATCACCGCGACAACTTTATGCTCTTTTCCCTGCAGGTCGCGAGCGAGGGCAAAACCGAGCGCCGCGGAAATTGAGGTCGAGGCATGCCCGGCGCCGAAATGATCGTACTCTGACTCGGTCCTTTTGGCGTAACCCGCCAAACCTTCATATTGGCGAATCGTTTTCAGTCGTTCGCCACGTCCGGTGAGTAATTTGTGCGCATAGGTCTGGTGACTGACATCCCAGACGAGTCGGTCCTGCTTGAAATCAAAGAGATAGTGAAGCGCAACCGTCAGCTCGATCGCCCCCAGATTGGAGGCGAGATGTCCGCCGGTCTCGGAAACGGCCGCAACGATCTCCTGACGTACCTCTGCTGCCAACTCAACCAGTTCTTCCTGGGTCAGCTTCTTCAGGTCTTCCGGAGAATGTATGTTCGGCAGATATTTCATAGTTGCGCCAACACAATCCTACTGCTCACGATGTCCAATGAATCTGGCAAGAAATGTCAACATATTGTCGTCATCGAACAGACTCAGGCTTTCGTCTATCAGACGGCCCGCGTCCCGTTTTGCCTGTTCCAACCCGACAGCCCCCGGGTAGGTCGCTTTCTGGTTCTTACAATCGGACCCGACTTGTTTGCCAAGTTTTTTCTGGTCACCCTCAATATCCAGAATATCATCGATGATCTGGAATGCCAGACCGACCTTTTCTCCATAGCTGGTCAGCCGCTTGAGCATCGCCGGTTCGGCATTGGCCAAAATGGCGCCGATCCTGACCGCCCCTCTGATAAGAGCGCCCGTCTTACGGGTATGAATATATACAACATCAGATTGGCTGACCGGTTTCCCTTCGGCCTCAACATCGGCCACCTGACCGCCGATCATTCCGCTTGTTCCGACTGCCTCGGCTAATTCCAGCACCACCTGCGGGTTGCCGGTCTCGGCCATCAATTGGAAAGCGACGACATGCAGGGCATCCCCCGCCAAAACCGCGATCGCCTCGCCAAACTGCTTGTGGCAGGTTGGAATGCCGCGGCGGAGGTCATCATCGTCCATGCACGGAAGGTCGTCATGGATCAGCGAATAGGTATGGACTATTTCCAGCCCGGCCATGGCGCGATAGACGTTTTCCAGATCAGTTACCCGCCCGCCGGTACAATATTCATACGCAGCGAGGCAAAGGATAGGACGGATCCGCTTGCCGCCCGCCATCAACGAATAACGCATTGCCGCATGGATCGACTGCGGGTGCTGGTCGGCAGGCGGCGTGAATCGGTCCAACAGACGGTCGACCAGAATCCGATTCTGCTCGAGATACTGCAGACCATTGAGGGAAGTGGTTTGAGCCACTATTTTTCTCCCTCGAAATCGGCTTCAACCATCTGGCCGTTCTGTTCGGTGATGATCTTGATCTTTTTCTCGGCTTCAGCCAGTTTCTGATCGCAGAATTTTACGATCTCCAGCCCTTCGGTGTAAAGATCGATCGCTTCTTCGAGTTTTGCCTCACCCGATTCGAGCGTGGCGGTCAGCTCCTGCAAGCGATTCATGGCGGATTCAAAATCCGCGTATTTTTTCTTGGTCGCCATATCGTTTCCCGTTATTCCGTAGTCGACTCAACCACGGAGATTATCTTCCCTTTGGCTAACACAGTTTCAAGTCGATCGCCGGGCGTTATTTCGTTGTGGGCTACCAGCACCGGACCAGCAGGCAGCTTGCGTGCCACCGAATATCCACGAGCCAGGACTTTCAACGGAGACAGCGCCTCAAGCTGGGAGATGAACAAAGATAGCCGGTTTTTGTGGGCGTCAAAATGGTATTTTCCGGCGTTATCCAGCGCCTTGCGCGTGTAATCAAGTGTCTGCTGGAGTTGCTGTATCCGATCGAGCGGACGTCGAAACGGCGGACGGTCCGTCAGATTCGTCAGGGTCGCACGAGCTTGCTCGACAAGATATTGCAGTTCGCCGGCCAAAGCGGTGATCGTCCCGCGCACTTGCTCCTGAAAATCCTTCTTTGACCAGACGGCGATCTCCGCCGCTGCCGAAGGAGTAGGCGCGCGATGGTCCGCTACCAGATCGGACAGAGTAACATCTATTTCATGGCCGACTGCGGAGATAACCGGGATACGTGAGCGAGCGATAGCGCGCACGGTTATTTCGGTATTGAAAGCCCATAGGTCTTCGAGGGATCCGCCGCCACGCCCAACTATCAACAGATCGATATCATCGCGACTGTTGAAATAGTCAATTCCCGCCGCAATCGTTTTCTCGGCGCCATCCCCCTGTACCGCGGCAGGGTATATGATCAGCTCGACTGAGCTGTTTCGTCGACGACTAATCTGGATGATATCGCGGATCGCCGCCCCGGTCGGCGAAGTAACAATGCCGATCCTGGTTGCATACTCGGGAATTGGTTTCTTGAGCGATGGATCAAACAGCCCTTCCTTTTGCAGTCGCTCATGCAACTGTCGAAAGGCCAGTTCAAGTGCGCCAACACCAACCGGGACGATCTGGCGGCAGTTGAGTTGATAATTCCCCTGCTTTTCGTAGACGGAGATCTCGCCGTAGATCCGGACATGCTGGCCATTCTGAATATCAAACTTCACGGCCGAGGCCGCTCCGCGCCAGAGCGTGACCCGGATCGAAGCATTTTCATCCTTGAGAATAAAGTAACGATGCCCGGAGGTGTGGTGTTTGTAATCCGATATCTCCCCTTCCACCCAGAGATCAACAAAGCTCTCTTCCAGGGCGGTTTTGATCATCCGCGTAATGGCGGTGACCGTATAGGCGCGAGGTTCCTTTTTGTCTGGCAGTGGAGTCATGGTTCGAGTATAGAATGAGGAGGTTCGGCTGGCAATTACTTTTGCGCCAAAAGCGATTAGCTCGCTTCGGCGGTCAATTTCTGTAATATCGCCTGTGCCAGTTTCGGCGTGATCCCCTTGATCTGAGTCAGGTCTTCGACAGAGAGCTTTCTGATCCGTTCGACCGAGCCGAATTCGGTCAACAGGAGTTGCCGTTTGGCCGGACCAACTCCGGGGATATCATCCAGGGCGGACTTGATAGTCCGTTGTGTTCGGACCTTGCGATTGTAGGTAATGGCAAAACGATGAGCTTCGTCGCGAATCCGCTTCAACAGATTGAGAGCCGGAGAGGATTTCGGGATCGTGATCGGCTCGGAGAGGTCAGGCAAATAGACCTCCTCCAGTCGCTTAGCGAGCGAGATGATCATCTGTTTGTCAAACCCTAACGACATTAGTTCTTCTTGCGCATTGGAGAGCTGTCCCTTGCCGCCATCCACAATCACCAGATCGGGTGGCTGCAAGTTCTCTTCGCGAATCCGGTGGAAATAGCGCCCGACCACCTCGCGCATCATCTTAAAATCATCCTGCCCTTTCACTCCCTTGATCTTGAAGTGGCGGTACTCCGACTTTTTCGGTTTACCATTGTCGAAATAGACCCCCGAACCAACGGCATCGGTCTCCCCCGTATTGGAGATATCAAAGCAGATCATGGTCCGCGGCGAACTGGACAACTTCAATTCGTCTTTCAGGGCCAGGACCATTTTACTCATTCGTTCGGAAAGCATCTTGCGCTGGATCAACTTTTCATCGAGCAACATCCGGGCGTTCTTGGCCGCCAAAGTCAACATCGGCATCTTGTCGCCGATCTTGGGGACAAGCAATTTGATACGCGATTCGCGGCTCTCTTTCAGCCAGCTTTGCAGCAGCTTCATGTCCGGAACCTCGGTCGGGATAACGATCTCTTCGGGAAGGTTTGGCTGGTGGTTGTAATACTGAGTGAGAAAGGTCTGCAACACCTCGTCGTCGCCATCGGCAACCTCGGATTCGACATAGAAATCCTGTCGGCCAATCAACACACCCTCGCGAATCTGCATCACCACCGCCACGGTCAGTCCCCCCTCACGGGCCAGGTTGACCACATCGCGGTCGACCAGTTCGCCGACATCAACCGACTGCCTGGTCATCATCGTTTTGATCTGCTCGATCTGGTCGCGGATCGCCATCGCTTCTTCAAAGCGGGTCTCGTCGGAGGCTGTGGCCATCCGCTCACTCAACTGACGGATCAGTTCTTTCGATTTGCCGGAGAGCATCATTATCAGCGAATCGACATTGCGGCGATAGACCTCGGGCGACACCAGCCCCTCGCATGGCCCTTCGCATCGCTTGATATGATAGTCGAGACAGACCTTGTACTTTTTATTGGTCGGATTGGGAATCACCAAATGACAACTCCGGATCTTAAACAGCCGAGCCAGAAACTGCAGAGTCTTGTAAATACTCTTGATGTTGGTGTAGGGTCCGAAATAGCGCGAGTTATCCTTTTGCAGCTTGCGGACCACAAAGATCCGCGGATAGAGTTCCTGAGTGGAAACTTTGATATACGGGAAGTGCTTGTCGTCTTTCAGAAAGATGTTATAGCGGGGCTTATACTCGTGCACCAGGTTGGCTTCGAGGATGAGCGACTCGATCTCATTGTGCGTGACCATCAATTCGAAATCGGCTACGTGCGCCACCAGGGCGGCAGTTTTGACATCACGATGGGAATCCTGGAAATAGGAGCGGACCCGGTTCTTGAGGTTTTTCGCCTTGCCGATGTAGATCACTTTCCCCTGGGCGTTCTTGAAAAGATAGACGCCGGGGGATTCGGGGAGATTGGCAAGTTTCAGTTCCACGATATCACATTCCTGTCAGTTGGTGCGGAGAGAGTTGATGGCGAAACACGGGACTGGATTACTGCAGGATCCGTCGGGCGCCGACAAACCGCTGGGCCCAGTACGTCTCATTGAGGGCGCTGATAATGACCCCCTGGGAACTGGAGGCGTGAATGAACTCGCCAAAACCGATATAAATTCCGACATGCGTGATCCGTCCTCGTTCGGTCTCAAAAAAGACCAGGTCGCCATACATCAGATTGCGCCGCGAGACCTCCAGCCCCTGGGTGTATTGCTCGGCGGCCGACCGCGGAAGCATGATCCGCGCATACTCGCGCATCACTTCCTGCGTGAAGAGCGAACAATCTATTCCTGGTTGATAACGCGAACTGCCGGCATATGGTTTCCCAAGATACTTCTGAACGATCGCGCCGAAATTGAGGTAGTCTTCGGTGCGGCGCCATTCGGCAGTCTCACTCTTCTGTTCCGGCGTGGTAGACCCATACTGCGCAAAACGCGGGTATGGTGAACAACCAACCAGGCAGATAAGTGCGATTCCGATGAGCAAGCGGCAGAAGGTCATCTCAGACTCGGGTAATTCAGGTTAAAGCGACGCTTATAGTATAGGTGGGTCAGCCAGATCATGACAATCATAAAAACAAAGTAGGCGGGATAGAAATAAGCGGCCAGTCCGCTGAGAATAAGGATCGGAATTTTCGTCGCAATCAAGACTGCCTTCATCGAGGGGGTGACCAGATACCAAATCGCCAGGCAAAGCGCATATCCGGAAAGAACGGCCAGGACCGAATAGCCGGATCGGTAGGCAAGATAAGTCGCTGTAGCGTACAGCAAAGTAGACAGCAAAGCGGCGAAGCGTGGCGACGAGGCTACGGCAATTGTTCTTTTGCCGGTGGCTGTGTCACCGGATATATCAGGGATAGTGGTCAGACAGTAGGTGGCGGAGACGACGAGACCGAAATAGAACGGGTTGTCCCAGCCAAGCAGTCCAGCATTGTGCAGATTGAGATCGGGCATAACGGCGATCGAAATCAAGAAACCTATAGAGAAGCCATTAGCGAACAGCCCCAAAAACGGACGGTCCTTGAGTCGAAACGGCGGCGCCGAATAAAGCCAGGAGAGCAGAAACGCGACAATGAAGATAGCGGCGGTGACAAACGAGATAAGATAGCCGATCGCAAGCCCCACTCCGGATATCAAAAAAAACGCACGCATCATCTTTTGCTCGCTGATAATGCCATTGGAGACATAGCCCAGCTTCTGGTTGATGGCGTCGGATTCTTTGTCGAATACCTGGTTAAGGTACATCGCTCCGGCAGTCATACAGGTAATACCAAGCAACACCAGAAGATCCTCCAGCGAGAATCTGTCGCCGGAGAGTTGGTGATGGTAGTGCAAGGCGACCAGGAAGATCGACCAACCGGGCAAATGCAACATTGGCCGGGCCGCGAAAATATAGTCGAGTCGACTCATTTCAGGAAGAGATGCGAATAATAGTAGAGCACCGGCGCGGCAAAGAGGAGTGAATCAAATCGGTCCAGTACGCCGCCATGCCCCGGGATGATCGCTGACGAATCTTTCAGCCCAAGCGACCGTTTCCACATCGACTCCACCAGATCACCCAGTTGGCCAAACAGCGAACAGAGTACGGGGATGATCAGGAAATGGTGAATAGGCAGATGCGGAAATTTCCAGTAATATACGATCAGACTAATGACTATCGCTCCAGCAAACCCGCCGATCAGTCCTTCGACCGTTTTATTGGGCGAGACCGCTGGGGCAAGCTTGTGTTTGCCGAGCCACTTCCCTATCCCCATGGCGGAGGTATCCCCCACCCAGAGAATGCCGAACAATAGCATCAGCATATCGCCATTAACTGATGGTTTGATCATGTCGGCGATCAGGTAGTCGTTGCCGATCAAATAGACGATCGGGTATAGCATACCGATATAGGCGACTCCCCAGACCAGTCGCGTGTGACGGCGGAAAAGCTCGGAGGGGGAATCTTTCCCCATAGCCAGGATCATACCGGTCACCAGCAGAAACGGTACCACTACCGCTCCCCCGGCGATCAGGTAGATGATCCAAGAGAAACGCACCATGATGAAGTTGGTCGGCTCATCAAACGGAACCGCCTTATACGCGACAAAAAAGCAGGAGGCAACCGCGAGATACGTGAACCAGAAGAAGAATCGCTTTGGGCTGATGCCCTCGCCATGCAAAAACTCAAAGGTAGCGACAGCGGCGAACAACGCAATCATGCCGAAAAGCCAGATCCCCCCCTGAAAACAGATCCAGAGAATGACCGGAATGGCAACCGCGGCAACCGCGATGCGGCTAAGCAGATTGCGGCTCATCCTCGGTCTCCTCGGATACTTTGCCGAACCGTCGGTCACGGCTCTGATACGCCAGCACCGCTTCGAATAATTCCTTCTTGCCGAAATCCGGCCATAGGGTATCGATGATATAGAGTTCGGTATAGCTCGTCTGCCAGATAAGGAAATTGGAGATGCGCATCTCCCCCGATGTTCTGATCAGCAGGTCGGGATCAGGAATATTGGCGGTATAGAGAAACTCTGAGAAAAGCTTTTCATCGATATCATTAACATCGAGCACTCCCGCTTTGACCGAAGTAGCTATCGACTTGACGGCATCGAGAATCTCGGTTCGTCCGCCATAGTTGAGGGCGAGATTGAGTACCAGACCTTTGTTGTCTCGCGTGCGACGGACCGCTTCGCCGAGCACAGCCCGTCGGGTCATCGACAAGCCATTGATCCGACCAGTTGTGATCAGCTTGACATCTTTCTCAATCAGTTCGTCGATGTTGTCGAGCGTTGTTTTGGCGAGAAGCGACATAAGGGCGTCGACCTCGGCCTTGGGACGCTTCCAGTTCTCCACTGAAAAGGTGTAAAGCGTCAGGTACTTCACGCCCAACTCGCCTGAGGCACCGACGACCCGCTTGACCGCCTCTACCCCGTGTTCATGTCCATATGTGCGCGGCTTTTGTCGCTGCGCGGCCCACCGGCCGTTCCCGTCCATGATGATCGCGATATGCGTCGGAATCCGGTCGGGGCGTGCCAGTATCCTGGCCTTGAGGTCGTCTAAGTGATCGGTCATAGCGGGTCCAAAGTAGTCGGGCGAGTGGTCTGACGCAAGCGCAATTGCGGCAAGCGGCTACCGGTAGATCGTCAGGCTATCGAACCGAGTCTCCATTCGGTAACTGGTGGAATAAAAGAGCCCATCCTGGGTGGCAACCTCCCAGATCGAATCGGGGAAAACCATCCCGTCCTGTACCGTAAAGCGGAACGAGCGAGTGAACCGTCGGTACCCCGGCTCAGCGGCATAATGCAAATAGAGCCAACGCGGGAAATAGCTGGTCCGGTCGATCAATGCGATACCGGTCGGAAGTTTCGGCTGAGTCGTATCAGTATCAAATCCGATGGCCAGGGATGCTCCGCCGGTGTCGTTGGGGAAGTCATTCAGATAATACCGGTCATGGAAAACATTCACGTAGTCGAGTCGCACATCGCGAATCTTGCGCGAAGGTGAACGTCGCACCACCGATGAATCAAGCTTGCCGAAACTGTAGAAGTAGGCGGTTTTCACCGAATCCACCCAGGCAACAGCCCCTTCATCGCGAATCTCTTTGTAGTAACTTGTGGCGAGAAACGAGTAGCTGATACCTCGCTGATTGGGGTCGGCAGTGGTCAGTGTGGCATCGGCCCGTTTCCAGTAGTAGTTGAGGATAGGGTCATTGCTGATAGTCTGTGCGGAGTCATTTTGCGCCATGGCGAGCCATGCGGCGCTTGTGACAAAAAGGAGCAAGCAGACTATTATAGACCTTTTTTGTCTTGACATCTCTCCCGTTCCATCCGTATCTATTATACTAACGACCTGCCTGTCCGGCCAGGTTAGTCAAACATATCATTTCCCGACGGCAGCCACAACCAGCATTTCACCCCATCGCACGGCTGTCGAAAGCGAAGTTCAGGAGGAAAGTATGACCGTACGTGAGCTGCTGCAATCCAAAAGCAAGCGCGAGGTGATCATCGCTTCCCCTCTCACCAAGATCCGAAGCGCCATGAATCTCCTGATCAAACATGAGGTCAGTTGCCTGCCGGTGCTGAACGACCAGCAGGAGCTGGTAGGGATCCTCTCCGACAAAGATATCTTCCGCCGCGCCTACCACGACTGCCACGGCTTCGCCGAACTTGCTGTGGGAGAATTGATGACCTCGGATGTGATTGTCGGACTGGAGACGGACGATGTGAGCTATATCGCCGGGGTGATGACCAAGAACCGAATACGGCATGTGCCGATCGTAAAGGGGAATCGTTTGGTCGGGTTGATCTCGATCGGCGACGTGGTGAAAACGCAGATGACGGATATCGAATTCGAGAACCGTCACTTGTGGCAGTATATCAATGGGAGTTATCCGGGGTAGGGAACCCGCAACCGTTCGGGATTAGTCGTGTAGGTCAGGCGCGGTCGACAAGCAAAGCGAAGTCGATTATCTGCGCGCCTGACATTCCATCACAATTTGAGCGTGACTACACCCTTACGGCAAATTGTCCGGCAAGACGTAGTAGATCAGCACCGCAAACGAGAGCAGGAATATTGCCAAATTGACCGGCCGCCATTTGATCGTTATCAAAAGTTCGTTCTTACCCTTTGCCGAAGCAAAATGGCAGATCGCCAGAAAATTCATGGTCATGGCAAGCAGCGGCAGACCAACGAATATGATGGGAATGAGTATCGTAAGAAACTGGTTGGCGCTCACGTAGTCAAAGAAGTCATGCAGATAATCGAAGCCTGGGAAAGAGACCCCCAACTCGTACTTCAGGACAACAGTAAGAGCAAAGACGATAGGTACCGCGAGCAGCCAAAGGCCCGCCCGCGAAGATTTCCGGTATCTGAGCAGAGGGATCTTTAGTTCCTGCTGGTGCTCCACCCCCTCGACTTGCGGCACTCGTATCCCGTTAAACGGACTTTCATCTTCTGGCTTTTTCATACTATTCTCCTGTGAGATATCCTCGCAATTTGTCCATGCCCCGTGACAGAAGCGACTTGATCGTGCCTTCTCGCTTTCCGAGAATGAGCGAGATCTCCTTTATCGATTTCTGCTCGTAGAACCGCAGTGAAATGACTTCCTGATACTTGAGATCGAGCTTCTTGATAGTTTCATTTATCCTGAGATACTCCCGGTGTTTCGCCAGTTCTTCGGCAAGCCGCGCCCTTTCTGTCTCCGCGTTCGAGTAGTCCGTTATCTCGATCCCGTACTCTTCCTGTATCCTGCTCAACGACTCCGGCGCATAGGCACGGTCCCGGGAGTATTTGTTGAGTTCGTTCGTCGCGATTCGATACAGCCAATGCAGGACTGAGATATTGCGCCACTTAAATTTCCCGACACCGGCATATGCTTTCAGAAAGGTCTCGGCGGCAATGTCCTTGGCGGCATCGTAACTGCCGGTTCGGCGGAAGGCATACCCGAATATCCGGCCATAAAAGGCATCATAGATCTCCCCGAATCTGCGAGGATCATCTTCAATCTCCTTGAGGAGCCTTTCTTCGTTCAGAGCCAACAATCGTTCCTTTGTACGAGTATAATCGTGACCGGTGAGAAGGGTTGCGTTTGTTGCAGAGGTATTTTGGTATTTGCGGTCAGCCTGGTGTGCTTTTTAACAAAAAACCCCGGCCGAAAAGACCGGGGTTTCTGATATCTGAGATGACGATGGAGAGTTATACCTCCATCATCTCCTTCTCTTTCTTCGAAAGCTGATCATCGATCTGACGGATGTAATCGTCCGTCATCTTTTGGATCTTATCGATCCCATCCTTTTCTGAATCCTCGGCGACTTTGTGATCCTTGAGCGCTTTCTTCAGATGCTCGTTGGCGTCGCGGCGGATATTGCGGATCGCCACTCTCCCCTCCTCAGCGATATGCTTGCAATGCTTGACCAGCTCTTTGCGTCGTTCTTCGTTGAGTGCGGGGATCGGGATACGGATGAGCGTGCCATCGGGTTGAGGGTTGAGGCCGAGATCGGCTTTCTGGATCGCTTTGACGATCTCGCCCACTACCGTCTTATCAAATGCCTGGATAGTCAGCATGCGCGCTTCGGGAGCGGAGACAGTGCCGACCTGGTTGAGCGGCATCTGGCTGCCGTACGCTTCGACACGTACGGTGTCGAGCAGGTGAGTCGAGGCTTTGCCCGTTCGGACAGTCCCCAACTCGCGGTGAATAGCTTCCACCGACTTGTGCATTTTCTCTTTGGTCTGTTTGAGAATCTCTTCAATCATGATCAATGCTCCTTTACCCTGTCGGACTGCCTAGCAAATGAGAGTGCCGACATTCTCTCCCTGAACCACTTGCTTGAGGATCCCCGGCACATTCAGGTCGATCACCCGAACCGGGATCTTGTTATCCTTCAGCAGCGAGATCGAGGTTGAATCCATCACTTTGAGTTCTTTCGTGAGAACATCCATATACGACAGTTTCGGGAAGAAAACAGCATTCTTGTCTTTTTTCGGGTCGGCGGAATAGACGCCGTCGACGTTGGTCGCTTTGACCATCAGTTGTGCGCCAACCTCCATCGCCCGGAGTGAAGCGGCGGTATCGGTGCTGAAATAGGGATTGCCGGTTCCGGCGGCGAAGATCACCGTTCTCCCCTTCTCCATGTGGCGAATGGCGCGACGGCGGATATACGGCTCAGCGAACGCTTCGATCTTGACCGCCGACATAACGCGGGTGTAGATCCCCATCTGTTCGAGCATATCCATCACGGCGAGAGAGTTCATCACAGTCGCGAGCATGCCGATATTATCGCCGGTGACACGATCCATGCCGCGCTCGGCCCCCTTCATGCCGCGAAAGATATTCCCGCCCCCGATAACCAGGCCCAGCTCGATACCGAGCGATTTGACCTCAGCGATCTGACGGCAGATAAATTCGACAGTGGGAGTGTGGATGCCGTAATCGGTGGGGCCCATGAGGGCCTCACCGGACAGCTTGATCAGGACCCGCTTATACGCAGGTGTAGGTGAGTCGGTATCCATCGGTTATTCGCCCAGGCGGAAGCGGGCAAACCGCTTGATCGCGACGTTTTCACCGAGACTGGCGACCGCCGCCTTGACGATATCGCCAATGGTCTTGTCGTTATCCTTGACGAACAGCTGTTCCATCAGGACGACCTCGGTGTAATACTTCTCGATCTTGCCGTCAACGATCTTGTCGACGATCTTTTCCGGCTTCCCTTCGTTGAGCACTTGCTTGCGATAGATCTCGCGCTCTGAGGCGATCAATTCCTGGTTCATTTCTTCGCGACGGACCGCTTGTGGGCTGGTCGCGGCGATCTGCATGGCGATATCGCGCGCAAACTGCTTGAACTCCGGATTGCCAGTCACTTTGCTTGAGGCTTCCATCTCCACCAATACGCCCAGTTTGTCACCGGGGTGAATATAGGTGGTCAGGTAGCCGGTCGATTCCATCCGGACAAATCGCTTGATCTGGGTATTCTCGCCGAGCGAGCCGATAAATCCTTTGACGTAATCAGAGACTGACTTGCCTTCATGATTCGGCATCGTCTGCGCGTTCAGGGCATCGAGATCTTTCGGTGCATTGGTCGCGACATGCTGCGCGATATCCGAGGCAAACTGTTTGAACTTATCGGTACGAGCGACGAAATCGGTTTCGCAATTGATCTCAACCAAAACACCGAGCTTGTCGCCGTTGGCGACGAGCGAAGCGATGGTTCCTTCGGAGGTCGTGCGCCCTTCTTTTGAGGCGGCCTTTGCGATCCCTTTTTCCCGAAGGAGGTGGACCGCTTTTTCGACATCACCCTGCGTTTCGGCCAGCGCTTTCTTGCAATCCATCATGCCGGCGCCGGTTTTCTCGCGCAGTTCTTTGACTTGTTGTGCAGTTATTTCCATGGTCACTGATCCTTACTGTTTCTCAGGCGACTTCCCGCGACCGGACTCCTCTTCGGAGACGTAGGTCTTCAGGGGCGTAACACGATCCGGTTCCACGCTGATATCGCCGATGTTCGGCATTGAGCCGAGCGCATCAGCCGCGGAATCCACCAACTCACGCAACAGGATGCGGATCGACTTGATCGCGTCATCGTTGCCGGCGATCGGGAAATCGATCGGATCCGGGTCGGCATTGGTATCGAGGATAGCGATGATCGGGATGCCGAGCTTTTTGCACTCGGAGACCGCGATCTTCTCTTTCTTGGCATCAACAATGATCACCAGACCGGGGAGATAATTCATCTCCTTGATACCGGACAGGATCTCATTCAGCTTTTCAGCTTCGTTGTCCATGCCGGACCGTTCTTTCTTGGTGAACTTCTCGAAAGTGCCGTCTTCGCGCATCCGCTCGATATCTTTGAGCTTCTTGATCGAGTTCTTGATGGTATTGAAGTTGGTCAGCATGCCGCCGAGCCAGCGCTCAGTGACATAAAAGCCATTGCACTTCGGCGCGAGTTCAAGGATCACCTCGCGGGCCTGTTTTTTGGTGCCGACAAACAGGATCGGACGTCCGGCGGAGACGATCTCGCGGACTTTCTTCTTCGCCTGTTCCAGGGCATTGATGGTTTTCTGCAGGTCAATGATGTAGATGCCGTTGCGAGCTGCAAAGATAAACGGCTTCATCTTGGGGTTCCAACGACGGGTCTGGTGACCAAAGTGGACGCCAGCCTCGAGGAACTCCTTGAGTTTGGGTGTAAGCATCTGATCCCTCGTAGAGATTCTGGTTGTTCGTCACCTCGGCGTCATTCCCGACTGGTTCCCGTAGCGGTGGGACCATCCAGCAGGTCGGCCGAGGTTGTGTATTTCCCCCGCCGAAGCGGGGGATGGTATTTGTCTAACGCTTCGAGTACTGGAAGCGCTTACGGGCTTTCGGGCGTCCGTATTTCTTCCGCTCAACCGAGCGCGGGTCGCGCGTCATCATGCCGTTGGCATGCAGCGGTCGGCGAAGATCCGGATTCAACAAAGTCAACGCACGGCTGATCGCCAGACGGATCGCATCGGCCTGACCGGCCTTGCCACCACCTCTGGTATGACAGACGATATCGACACGTCCCAGCATTTCCGTGAGCACCAGCGGACCCTGCGCCAAACTGACCAGCATATCGCGCTGGAGATAATCCAGCACGGGAAGGTCGTTAATGACGAATGTCCCTTTGCCCGGAGTGAGCTGAACGCGAGCGACCGCTTCTTTGCGTCGTCCCGTTGCACCAATTAAGTTTTGTTCCATAACCTTGCTTTACTTCAGGTCCAATTTTTCCGGTTTCTGAGCCTGGTGCGGGTGTTCCGAACCAGAATAGATATGCAGTTTGGTGAACTGCTTCTTCCCCAGCTTCGTCTTCGGCATCATGCGCCAGACGGCATGGGAGAAAGCATCTTCGGGACGCTTCCGCATTTGTTCGGCATAGGTGGTTGCACGAAGTCCACCCGGATAGCCGGTATAACGATAGTACGTGAGTTGTTCGGGCTTGTTATGCCCGCTCACACGGAGACCGCCGGCGTTCACGGCAATCACATGATCACCGGTATCGATGTGCGGGGTGAAGATCGGCTTGGTCTTGCCACGCAACACTGCGGCGACCTGTACTGCTGCGCGACCGAGAGTCACGCCGCCGAGATCCACCAGAAACCAGCGCCGGTTGGCCGGGTCAATTTTCGGTAAAAATGTCTTCATCTGCTTCTTAACCTTAGAGTTTTCACGGAAATCCCTAAAACAAAAGACCATAAGTATAATGGCCTGGACCCAAATGTCAAGCTGTCACAGAACTTTTTTTGACCGGTTTATTCCCGTGTGGGGCCTAAAACGAAAGAAAACAGCGGCTTAACGGCCTCTAACGCGGGTACGGGAAGAGATATAATGTGGGGCGGTTGTCTTTCCCCGGATCGGTGATAATGGCAAGGGTGCGTTCCTCCCCCGTTCCGTAAACCGCCAGTCCCTCGCCAACTCCATAGATCAGGGAGCCGGGTTCGAGTGACTCGTCCGATTCGTCATCGATGCCGTCATATGGCCACACGTCAACGATTTGCCAGCCAAAGGTCGAGCCTTCGGTTAACCTGACAGAGATCACCGACCGGCCAAACCGGTTGAGAATCAGCAGGTTTCCTGTCTGATTGTCGTATGCCATTCCGGAGAACGCAATCCCCTTCAGGACGGAGATCCGGTCGACCGCATAGTTTGATCCGAGAGCCGAATCGATAAACCGGTCATGAGCGAACTGGAATTCGGTCTGGCCAAATATCTTAAAGGCCGGCTGGCCGTTCCGGGCACCATACAGCCCGATCGGCTGGCGCTCCTTACCGAATAAAAAGAGTTCGAATGGCGGGAGATAGGTGACCGACTCGAAATTGTTGTTCTGCCCTATCCCCTCGGCTTTGACCACAAAAGCCTGATCGGGGAGGTTCGTAAAGCTGTCGAGCGAGACTGCCGGATTGACAATCGCGTCTTTCTGCCTGAACCGTTCGGTCGACAGTTGCAGGAAGCGCGGACCTTTCGGAGGCGCGATCAACTCGATCCCTTCCCAGTCGTAATTCCTCTTGATCCCTTTGATCGTGTCAGCCCGGATGATCTCGACCTCTTTCCCCTTAACGCGAAACTGCATGATGTGCGGTTTCCCTTTATCGGCAGTCGTATAGAAAGTCCCCGAACTATCGTCATATGCCAGCGATGAGGTCTCAAGGATCAAGGGAAAGGCAACGATCTTGCGCGCAGGGAACCGCTTGCCACCGGCGGAGTAGAGTGCGGCAAGGCTATCTTCGACCGGGCTGGTGATAGCGAACGAGATCACCGTCACCAGGACGATCAAGACCAGGACCCTGAATAGGTTTAGCATGGGGTTTCCGGAGCGAAGAAAAGATCAGGGTTTCCGCAACCGCAGTTTGTAACGGAAATCAAAGCTTCCACGCGAGCAGGTACCACATGAGTGCATAATGAGCCGCTTGTGGCGCGGGTACTCCCGTTTGCAGGCCGGACAGACATAGACAAATTTGGGCGGGCGTTGCAGAGACGGATGAAATGTCGCTTTGATCGTCGTGCCGACCCGCTCCGCTTCGCGTTTGAACGCGGCATCATGGTAATAGTGCAGGATATGGATCATCTCATGCTTGAGTGTATCCACCAATTCGGCTGGGAACAACTCATGATATCGCCGGCCAAGCTTGATCACCTTGTTATGTGGTGTATAGGAGCCGGCGGAAAGCATTCGGGTAGAGTACTGAATGGTCACCGCCGGAAGCTTGCCATTCCAGTAACGGAAGTTCAGTGCATCGTACAGCCGATAGAGCTCGGCGACCGGTGGCAGCTCCGTGGAGGTCTGGATCGGCGTGGCTGGCGTCTCGATCTGAATGACCCTCGAAGCATCCTGAAGGATCTTGGTATAGAGGGTCGCCGGCGCCGGAGGGGTCAGCGTTTCAGGTTGAAACAGATCGAGGTTGAGCGCTATTGCGCGAAGTCTGGTTTTCTTCGGTTTCATAGTCAACGGGTCATCCTCCCCGTTTTTTCAGTATCGGCAGAAAAGTCCAAGCAGTTGATTCCATGCTTTCGGCGGCAGATCGCCTGTTATGCCCGTCCGCCGGGCTTAATTCCCCGGTCGGTCACGTAGCCGGTGATCAGTTCAAATGGCGTGACATCAAAGGCCGGGTTGTAAACCGCGATACCGTCAGGAGCAGTCTTTCGGCCAAAGCCGTTGGTGATCTCCGCCTGGTCTCGTTCTTCGATGACTATAGCGTCGCCATTCGGAGTGTTATCATCGAATGTAGAATAGGGGGCGGCAACATAAAACGGGATCCCGTGGTATTTGGCCAGGACAGCCACTGAATATGTGCCGATCTTGTTGGCGGCATCGCCATTCTTCGCGATCCGGTCTGCGCCGACCATGCAGAGGTTGATCTTCCCCTGTTTCATCATCATTCCGGCCATATTATCGGAAATAAGAGTGATCGGTATTCCGGCTTGCTGCAGTTCCCAGGCGGTCAGACGGGCTCCCTGAAGGAGTGGTCGAGTTTCATCCGCCACCACTGCGATCTTCTTCCCTTGCTGATGCGCGGTATAGATCGCGCCCAGCGCAGTGCCGATCCCCCCGGTCGCGATGGCGCCAGCGTTGCAGTGAGTCAGGATGCAATCGCCATCCTTGATCAGCGTCGCGCCGAATTCCCCGATCTTGCGGCAAAGTTCTCTGTCCTCCGCGTGAATCGCTTCGGCTTTCTGACCAGAGCAGGTCGACCAGACGCTGGTTGGAGGTTGCCGATCCGGATGTCGCTGTCGCGACCATACGGTCGATCGCCCACATTAGGTTAACAGCAGTCGGGCGGGCTGCTTTGATCTCGTCCGCCAATTTCGTCAGCTCGGGTATTGATGTCACGCCGGTCTGCTTAGCGGCGATCGCCAGCGCATACGCGGCGGCAATGCCGATTGCCGGAGCGCCGCGAACTTCCAGACGCTTGATCGAAAGAATGATCTCCCGATAATCGGTCAGTACTTTGTAGATCACCTCGGTCGGGAGTTTGGTCTGGTCCAGCAACCTCACGCCGCCATCGGAGCGGGTTATCGATTGTATGTGCATCTATGCAGCTTCTTTCTCGTCATTGATAAGCAAACCGTTTGATCTTTTTGGTCGAAGTCTTCTCAAATTCCTCGATCCGGAGATCGAACCCGGTGATCCGCTTGTAATCGGCAACATGGTGGTTGAGTTCCGCAACTACTTTGCTGATCACCTCGGATATCTTCTCAAGCTCCGGCGCGTTCGGGTCAATTCCAAACTCCATTTTGAATTGCTCGAGATCCGGGACGATCGCCGCACGAACCTCTTCCCCCTGCTTGGCATCTTTTCGTCGCCCGAAGACCAGAGCTTCGAGCACGTACGGCGACTCAACCAACTTCTCCTCGAGTTCTTCAGGGTAAATATTTTTTCCGGCGGCTGAAATAATGACATTTTTGCGCCGCCCGGTGATCCAGAGATGACCGCTTTTGAAGCGACCCAGATCGCCGGTATGCAACCATCCTCCGGCCAGCAGTTCAGCGGACTTCTCCGGATTATTCAAATAGCCTGGGGTGACCGAATCCCCTTTCACCAGAATCTCACCGATCCCGTTTTCGTCCGGCTGGTCGATCCTGATCTCAAGATTGTCCAAAGGCAGTCCGATTGACCCAAACTCTATATCATCCGGTCGATTGACCGAGATGACCGGCGATGCCTCCGTCATACCATATCCCTGCAGAAAGGTGATCCCGATCAGATTGAAAAAGCGGGCTATGGACGGCGGGAGCGGTGCGCCACCGGAGACCAGCATCCGTAATGTATGAAGGCCGGCTTTCTCTCGAAGTGGGCGGAAGAGCTTTCTGCCGAGCGACGGAAAGCCGAGTTTCCAGCCGATCGATGAACAGGCATACAAAGTCTTAAAGAGGAGGCGGCGATGGAGTGGAGCCTCCTGGACCTTGCGCATGATCGCAGAGTGCATCTTCTCATAGAGAAGCGGCACTCCGCACATGATCGTCACACCATTGTGCGAAAAGTCCTCCAATATCTCTTTCGACTTCAGGGAGCGAGCATACACGACAGTCGAGCCGCTCATCAATGGGGTCAGGAATCCGCAGGTCGCTTCAAAGGTATGGTGGAGCGGCAGGACAGAAAGGAAGAGATCTTCGCTGCCAAACTGGAGCGCTCCTTCCACCCCTTCGAGGTTGCTCATCAAATTCCGGTGAGTCAGTTGCACGACCTTGGGAGCGCCGGTTGTCCCGGACGTATAGATGAGAGCCGCAACTTCGCTCATTGGCATCTGCCGATCGGTTGGATCGCCCTGCAACGATCGCCAGGCACGGGGTGAACTCTGCTCGAAAGAAAAGTATGTCATCGATGGAAAGAGCTCGCCAACCGCTTGTTCGAACTTGCCGGAGAGAAGGATCAACTGCAGTCGTGAGTCCGATATTATATAGGCGATCTCAGTCGCTTTGAGATTGGCGTCGATCGGAACGACACTCTTCCCCGCCGCAAGGATCGCAAGATAAGCGATCGCCCATTCCGGCCGATTTTCAGACAGCAGTCCGACAACTTTGGAGTCCGCGAACTGCGGTGCGCGGAGCCCAGCGGCAAGCCGACGGACCATCGTGTAAACCTGTTCAAAGGTGTAGGTCTCTCCCCGACCGCCAAACGCTTTGAGCGCCAGCTTTCCCCGATGCTCCTTTGCCGCCGCCGCAAACAGCTCAATAAGATGTGTGGCCTGAGATGCGGCTATCCCAATCGGTAATGACATAGGGTAAAAGTACAGAAGATCGGCAGAAATCAAAAGTGGAAACTGAAGACGGTTGTCGGGTCGAGTGTCCCCAAAAAAGAACCGGCAGAGAGTAAGACCCTCTGCCGGTTTATGATACGAGCTTACCGAATCATCATGGAGCAGCAACTGTTACCGTCAGCTGGAGGATTATTCCACCACGCGGGTCGGTATCAGTGATCGAGATCGTATGGGTTCCTTCGGAGGCCGGAGCGGTCCAGCGGAATCCGAAAGCTTCGCCATAGCTGTTCGTCTCCTGGCTTGCGCCAGCGACGAGACCACCGGTGGCGGTCATAACCAAGGTATGATCGCCGAGCGGGTTGCCGTAGCGATCCTTGATAATTGCGCTGATATCGATCGACGCAGCGGTCTCGACGTTAGTCGGTCCGTCAATAACGGAAGCCGTGCGCGAGGCCGGCCCGGTCAACAACGAACACGGGAAGCTGGCAGCGGCAAAACCAACGCGATAGGTCACGATGTCTATTGCGCCGACACCATTGTCGTTACCGCCGGTCATAACATAGTCCTGATCAAGCTTCACGGGACCAACTTCCAGAACCGATGAGGAAGTGTTGCAGCCATCAGTCAATCCGCCTTCTTGCACCGCGAGGAGATTCGCGCGGGCAAAAACAGACGTGGCGTAAGGCATCGGATTATGATTGATATCCCAACCCTGTACCAGAACTTCGAACTTACTGCGGCCATCGGCCAGAACAGAGGTCTCATAGACTGGAATTTCGACAAAGCCGCATGGTCCGGAGTTATAGAACCAGGAAGTATCCGCAACCGTACCACCACTGGTCTCGCAAATAACTTTCACAATACCGTCGGCGGTATCAACGTTGTTACCCGAGTACCAGACCGAGGTAGCGATACCGTCATGATTCTCAGTACGCTTCTCGTGGGACTTCATCGTTCCTTCGTCGGTGGTGAAGTAGACAACGGTCGAATCGTTCACCGGATTGAGATAGACGTCGGACACCACAGCGGTGACTCGATTCACGCCAGCCACAACATTCCAGTACGGAACGTTGCAGGTATCCGCGCCAACCACGATGTGGGCGGGCGGTCCGGCCGAAACCATGACCTGAGTAGCGTTAGAGAGAACGGTGTCGGACCAGGCGCGGATGCGGATGGTACCGGAACGGGTGCCGGAGTGGATGGAGACCGTCGCCATGCCCTGACCATTTGTTACCGCCTGGTACGGGCCATAGCCGGTGTTCGCCAGATGTTCCCCGCCACCAGGACCGTCGGTAATAATGAAATTAACCGCGAGTCCTTCCGGGACGCGATTGCCACCCGGATCAAAACAAAGCGCGCGAATGAGGGAGGTTTCGATACCGCCCGTCTGCTTCACGGCAAGATTCATCGAGTCCGAGGAGAGATAGATCGAGGCGATCGACGCATTGGGCGACAACTGGAGCGGCGTTTCGCCAAAACCAGTGATGCCGGCGCCATCGACAGTCGCTCTGACATAAACGGTCAACGCATCGGAACCGGAGATGTAGTTGACGGTCACCTGGCCGGCGCCGCCGGTCACGTAAGCGTTCGACGGGATCAGCCCGAGAGCATCCCAGTTACCGTTGTTATTGGCGTCGTACACGAGCGAATCGATGCCATTCGACCAGTAGCCGTTGCCGTCGACATCGACGAACTTCTCACCGGCCACGATCTTGACGACCGTAGAATCCGGAGCAAACTGGCCAAGCTGGTCGCGCACCGTGATGCGAACCTGGGCAGTGTCTGCGCCGTTAGCCAGCAGCAGGCTCGGCGTTACCGAGATGGTAACGTTGCCGGTACCGGTAGCGGGACCACCCTCTTCGATCTGCATACCAACCGAACGGCTCAGACTGGAGCCGGAGACGGTGGCAGTGATCGTGGCGGCGCCGGAATTGGTCGCTGTAAAAACAGCGGCGGCGGTACCAGTGGCATCAGTTGTGTCGGACGCAGGCGTAAAATAGCCGACGGTCGACGGGGAAACTACAAAGGTCACTACCTGGTCCGCAACCGGGCTTCCACCCGCGGTGATAGCGGCCTCGACCACTGAAGTAGAGCCAGTGTTGACGGTCGTCGGACTGGCACTCAGTGTCATTGAGCTGTTGGCGGGCGTTTCATCTTTCTTGCTGGTCGAACTACATCCAGCGAGCAGCATGACTGCAAGCATGACGCAGACCAGAGAAAAGATCGATACGCCACGAAGTCTGTTACTGAGCATGACGTCTCCTATAGCTATGAAATCTGTTTATTTCCATTGGAATCGACGTTTGCCGTTTTCTCTCTGATTATCGGCCGATTTGTCCGGGGATTTAGACACAAAAAAGCCCGAGTTCCGAAGAACTCGGGCGATCTTGCAATGTTCGGAAAACTTATGGCTTCATAGCCAGATTGTCGTCGACGATGGTCGGGGTGACGAAGATGACCAGGTCCCGGCTCTCTGACCGCTTGTTTTTGTAGCGGAAGAGATTGCCAAGGATCGGGATATCTTTGAGCACGGGGACGCCGAGGTTGGTCTCCACCTCGTCCTGCGTCGTCAGGCCGCCGATAACGGCCGTCTGGCCGTTGGCGACGATCACGCGGGTCTCGGCGTTGCTGGTATTGATGATCACGCCGTTCGGGTCAAACGTATAGGTCGACCGTTCCGGGGCAAGATGCATCAAAACCTGATTCTCAGCGGTGATATGCGGCGTGACGGTCAGGATAGTACCCACTTCTTCGAAACGGGTGACCACGTTACCTGATTCGTCAAACTGCTTGATCGGGACCTTCTGACCCATCTGGATCTTGGCCTCGGAATTGTCGATCGTGGTGATCTCCGGATGGGCGATGATCTTTCCCTTACCATCTTTCACCATAGCCGTGACGATCGCCTCGATCGACCAGCCTCTCTGCAGGGCGGTGACGGTGTACTTGCCGACCGCGTCAGACGTCCGATTTGCCAGTACGCCACCTTCCTGGGTATAGGTACGACCAGCATCAGTAGCGGTGGCAGTCGAATGAGTACCTTCCGCGATCCACTGCAGCCCGAGCTCCTGGAGGTTATCCGAGGAGATCTCTACTAGTTGGGCCGAGATCTTGATCTGGCGAGCCGGTTTGTCCAGTTCGGTGATATAGTCCAGCACCTTCTGCAGGTTGGTCGGGACTTCCTGAACGATGATCGAATTCGAGCGGGCGTCACTGGTCGCTTTGCCGCGATCGGTCATCAGCGATTTGACTGCCTTCTCGACGTCATTCGAGTTAGAATTCGAGATCTTAACGATGCGGGTCTCCAGAGCGGCGATCTGGCGCTGCTCCTGGTTGTGTTTTTCCCGCTCGGTCACTTCCTTGCGATACTGCTCCTGCGGCAGGACGCGGAAATAGCCGGAGACCTCTTCGACCACCGCAAGGTTGTAGGTGTTGCCGATGATGTCCATGGCGGTCCGCCAGGTGACTTCGCGAAGCTTGATCGTAACACTGCCGGTGACTTCCGGAGCGACCACGATATTGACATCGCCTTCATCAGCCAGAGAGTTGAAAACGTAGCGAATGTCGGCCGCCTGGAATTCGATACTCCGCAACGGCGGCGCTGACTCTTTTGTCTCCTGTGACACTACCAGCCCAGCCAGCAGGGTCACCAGAGCTGCGGTCAGCCAGCAGACCACTGAGATTCGTTTGTTCATCGAAGCCATATCAGCACCAGCCTTTCGTTAGTCTCGATTATCAAAGGTCAACGCGACAGTTCTGCTCCAGCCGTATTCGAAGACCTGGAAATAGACCTTGTCGGATTCTACCCGCAGGACATATCCCTTTTCCACTTTGTCACCGGCTTTGAGCATATAGCTGAAATTGCGTTTATCCTGGAAGAGCGCGCGGTTGTCGCCGGACGAATTTTCGAGAATACCGACCAGCCGCAGTCCTTCGACGTTGGCGAGGCGTTTCTCGATCGGCGTATCGTACGTGCGTGTATCATCAATGAGGGTCGCGAACGGATCACGATATCCCATATTCTCATACTTGATCACCAGGCGCTGCGGGAATTCGGCGACCAGGGATGATTTCATCCGGGCGCTCGCGGTCGCTGTACGACGGAAACGAGCCGTCTGACGAGCAGGTGTCGCGATACCTGTAGCATCAGCATCATCACTCGCGTCGGCCAGCACCGGTTTTTCCGGCGCTTTCACGACGGGATCAGCCGTCTGCGGCTTGACCGCTTCAGTCGCGGCAGGCTTGACATCGGCAGGCTTATTCGCAACCACGTCATTGGCAGTCGCCACGACCGGCGCAACCGGCTTCACCGCCGCGTTCGGCTGGGTGGCAGCCTTGTCGGCCAGAGTTGTCTGGGTCGCTACTGGAGCCTTAAACTGATCGGCCTTGGCCAACTGGTCTGGCTTTGCAGCTACGACTGGTGCGACCGGCTTGACTGCCGGAGCGTCAGCCTTCACCTCTGCTTTCGGTGTTGCTTGCGCAACAACCGGAGCAACCGGTTTGACATCGACTGGAGTCGCCGACTTGACAGCCGGTGACGGAGCAGTAGGCTGCGAAGCTACCACCGGGGCAGGCTTCGTTTCAACCTTTGGCGAGACTGCGGCAGGAGTCGCTGTCGCTGGCTGAGTCGGCGTCGTCGCAGACTTGGCCGGCGCAGTGGCCACTACCGGAGCAGGCTTAGATTCAACCTTCGGCGCAACTACCGCCGGCTTGACAGCCTGGGTCGATGCGGTCGGAGGAACAGATTTCTGATCAGCATTCGCAACCACCGGAGCCGGTTTCGACTCAACCTTCGGCGCACTGACTGCAGGTTTGACAGCCGGTGCAGGCGTGGTGGCAGGAGTTGATTTCGGTTCGTTGGCAGCCACGGTCGGCGCTGGCTTGCTTGCTGGAGGATTCACCACGGCAGGCTTGGTCGCCGGAGCGGCAGGCGGCGTTGACTGTGTCGTCGACGGAGTCGATTTCACAGCCACAGGCTGCTGCTGCGCAAACGTAGAATGATTGGCCGGTTTCTCCGCGGGTTTCACGTCAGCCTTGGGAGCCGATGCGATCGCCGGAGTAGTGGACGGTGTTGTCACCGCCGGTTTCGGCGTAGTGGCCGGAACGACTGGCTTGACGGCCGGCTGTGTTGCATTCGCAACGGCAGGCGCGGAAGTGACAGCCGGTACAACCGGAGCGGCAACCGGCGCAGGACCGGAACTCCAGGCGGCAAACTGCTTGGCCGAAGCATCGGTCAACCGGATGGTGATCGTCTTGCCGTCGGAATCAGCCTGATAGACCGGCGCTTTGGTCAGTTCGAACACAACTCGCACGACCTTCTCCGGCTTGGACGAATATTGCCCGATACGAAGTTTGGTCACGCTGCACTGCGGCAGAGAACCCCACTCTTTCGGACCCCAGGAATGGGTAGCGCCGATGATATCGACGATCAGTCGATCCGGCTTGCCATCCTTGGGAACTTCGGTCGCATGGGTGAACTGGAACGGCCCCTGCACGTCAATGCGGGCAACCGTCGCGCCATTCTCATACGCGAGTCGGAGTGACCCGACCTGCGCAGCGGAGGCGGACGTCGCCAGTACCAGCGCCAGTAGTATAGTTATTGGTAGACACGTTTTCATGGTCTCATCATCTCCTATAGCACCAGCTCGTTGAGCCGCTCTTCTTCCTTGACATAGTAAGTCGACAATTGGAAGGTCGCCGTCATGGTCTCCTTCTTCCGGCCGATCTCCAACCGTCCCCCCTCTTCCTGTGTCGCCTGTTGGGCGCCATTGATCGCGATATTCTTCGCCTTGATATCAACAGCGGTGATATTGGCGATAAAGGGGAAATTGGCGACGTAACTGAGGAAAGCGCCGAAATCATGGTAGGTCCCGGTCATCTCCAGTTCAAACGTCGCGACATTATAGAACTGCTGCGGCTTCTCCGGCATCGGCTGGACGCGGACGATCTTCGTCCCGGTCAGCGACGAGGCCGTATGGAGCTGCACCAGCATCGACGGGATCTGCTTCACTTCGGGAAGCAGCGCTTCGATCTCGTGGTAGCGTTCGATCAGATCAGCGTACTCACCCTGCAACGCCTCGAGCGACTTCGCTTTCATCTCGACGTTTTTGAGGTTGGTCGTGATCGTCTCGAATTCCTGGCTCTTCTGCGCGATCTCCTCATCCAGCTTGCTATACAGGCGAGTATACCAGAAATAGCAGATCACCAGGAAGGCGAGGGCAGCCAGCACGAGCTTCTGGGTTTTTGAATCTTTCAGATCCATGTGGTCGCTCCCTTATTCCTGATTGGCCGGCGCAGGCGACGGCACGCTGGGTTGATATTCGGCTTCCTGGAAGTCGGCTTCATTGAAGCTCTCTTCGTCTTCCGCCTGAGCGACCATGTTGCGCAGCTGATCGTCGCTCAAATAATGAATATTGCAACTGATGATGAAGTTGTAGGCCCGCTCGCTGCCGGGGAACGTGATCTCTTTGGTCGAGACCAATTCCACCTTGTCAAAGTAGTCCGAGCGCATCAGGTTGATCATGAATGACGCCAGCGCATTCAGCGTGAACGCGTGACCTTCAACCTCGGCCGATACAAACGACGGCAAACTGTCGACGACCGGTTCGGCCGGGGCGGTGTTCTCCGCCTTGTTGCCCGATTTCCGGCTGTCGTTAGTCGACCGCTTCTCTTCCGCCTTCTCGCGCAGTTCGCCGAGCCAGACAAAGTCGGGCACATTGCCGGCGACTTCCTGGAGCAGGCGGACCCAGACGGACCGATGACGGTCCAGCTTTTCGATTGCCGAGAGGCGATCGCTGATCTTGGTTTTGACGTCGAGCAGGGCGTCGACCAGCTTGATATCCCGCTGCAGCATGGCGGCGCGTTCGCCCGCCTTCTGGATCGAGGCTTCGAGCGTGTCTACCTGTCGCATCTGGTAGAGGGTAACCACGGCCAAGAGGGCGACCACGGCGACCGCTCCGGCGACCACATAAATCTCTTTTTTCCCGAAAGAGAAATTGCTGGACCGCTTGAGGTAATCCTTGGGAAGTAGATTTATCTCTATCATGGTCCTACTACCTCGCTTTCCGCATTGCTAAGCCGACTGATACCGCCAGCAATGGAGCGATCTTCTCGGGTTGCAGATACTGGAACAGTTCCGGATCGTAATCGATATTGCGAAGCGGATTGGCCAGTTCGAGAGGGATATTCAGTTTCGACTGGAGATGCTCCGCGAGGTACGGCACCAATGCGCCGCCGCCGGAAAGCACGATCCAATCGATCTGATCGACTTTTGACTGTGACTTGAAATACGAAAACGCCAACTCTACTCCGGCGATCAATTCATCGGTCGCCGATTCGATAGTAGCGCGAAGCATATCCTGATCAACGGAATCACCCATCTCACCCTTCATGGCCTTGATGGTCAATTCGGGGCTGAGGCGGAATTCCCGCTGGATAGCCTGAAAGATCTCGCGCGTGCCGGCTGACACATCACGGGTCGCCTTGAACAGACCCTCCGCCACGTACGTGATGTTGGTCACATCGTGGCCGATGTTGAGCAGGGCGGTGACGCGGGAAGGGTCAACGTCGTAGTTGTGCTCGTACGCGTTCAGGATGGCGAACGCATCATCATCCACCACGATCGGACGCAGACCGCAATCCTCGATCAGGCCGAGGTACATCTTGAGATACTCTTTGCGGGCCGCCACCAACAAGACATCCATCTTGTTGATATCGTCGTCGGTTTTGATGATGTGATAGTCGAGCGTCACGTCATCGACATCGAACGGCGCCCGCTGTTCGGTTTCGAAGAGGATCGCCTGATCCGCTTCGGGGCCGGTCTTTTTGTCGATCGTGAATTTGTCGGTGATGACACCATGCCCGGAGATAGACACCACGACATCACGGATCTTCGGGTCCGTCTGATCGATCAGCGACTGGATGTTGAAAATGACCGCTTCACGATCACGAATTTCGTCTGCTACGATCGCTTCCGGAGGGAGTTCGCGGATCCCGATGGCGGAAACCGAGTACCCATTCCGAGTGTGATCGAGCTTCACCAACTTGATTGAACTAGCCCCCACGTCCAATCCGACGGTGCTCTTACTCTTTCGTGAGAACAACATACACCACTCTTTATTTGAAGTGTCTGATTTGTCGCTTTAGTGCCTTATCACTACTTTTCCGTATATCGGCGTACCAGCCCGACAATTAACCGGCTCGCATGGTTTTTCTGACTGACTGGAGCGGCAGCGGTCGGACGGATCCGGGCTGTTCTCTCGCAGGCTGTCGATTCCTGTATCGGCCATAATCCCCTCCCCCTTTACCTTTTTTGCACAATGGATGGAAATGCCGGAAAAGAATACCCCCCGAAAAGCCAGGCTTTCCGGGGGGCGTGCAGCTCACGAAAGGAGTAAAGAGCTTAGTAGAAGCTGTAACTCGTAGCCACTCGGCCAGTTGCGGCCAGCACGTTGGAGGTGTGGAAGGCCGTCATGTCATGCGTATAGGCCAGCGAATAAAAATTGCCGCCGCCATCAAACCCGCAGGATCCGTTTGGCTCAAAAGCAATTACATCATTCGTACAATCTGACCCGAGCCAGACTATTTCGGGCGGGAGGGTGTCTACCGACATGACCGAATCGCCGCTCTCAAAAGCAAAATCTTCTGGATTAACTCGGTCCGCGAATACCGTGATGGTTCGCGTCTGGTCATCCAGCATGACACCGATCTGCTGCTTGGTGGAGATCGCGGTCGAGCGAGCGACCCGGAGGGTCGAGGTAACATCACGCACCGCCGCGCGATACTTCATTCGCTCAAACGCTTTCTGTAATCCGGGAACTGCCATGGTTGCGGCCAGTCCGACAAGGACGACCACGGCCATCATTTCGACCATCGTGAACCCGGCAATCTGTCTGGAGCTTAATGGACTCTTCATATACACAATCCCTTTATTGACCGCGTCGCCCCCGATATGAGGGCAATGCATCGTCAAGCAGTAGAGCATAGACTATGCCCTGCCGATGATTTTCTAGGTCCAGAAGCGATCAGGACAAGCAGGTTCTTGTGGGGCAGCGAGATTCAGCGGACTCTGGAACAGCTGTCACGGTCGATGGTTATGGATGATAGCGATTTCGCAGCAAAAGATATGGGATGAGTCCTACACAGACTGGCTTCAGTCAAATCATATTGACATCCCGGCCAAAATGGTTAAATTGATTGGTACCAAACTACTTACCACATTAGGTCCCCTCGAGACCGAAAGGATTGGTCGATGACCACACGCTCGCGGAAGTTTACGACCCTCACCTCACTCTTCGTAACTGCCATATGTCTGGTGGCATTGCCGGCAATTGCCGCGGCGCCATCCAACCCTGCCTTAAGCAAGTCGGCTGTCGTTCTGGAACGAGCCTCTGAGATCATTACCGCTCAGGAGCGCGCCTTCCTTACTCAGCGCGATGCTGACAAGGCAACCGTCTGGGTCTTCTTCACTGACAAGGGAATCACCACCAGGTCGGGATTCCAGGCCGCCACTGCGTCAGTCAATCTCACCGAGCGGACATTGAACCGTCGCGCCAAGGTCGGCCAGACGGAACCGGTTTTTGCGGACATTCCGGTGAACACCGAGTATGTCTCCGCGGTGCAGTCCGTCGGAGCCAAGATTCGCCGGGTTTCACGGTACCTGAATGCCGTCTCTATTGAGATCTCACACGACCAGCTCGATCAGTTGGCGGGACTCTCCTTTGTCCGGAGAATTGCCCCCGTTGCTCGCTATACCCGAGAGAATGTCACCGAAGAATTGACCCCGCCGCTCAGAGGAGGGATTCAGTCGGTACTCTCCCCCGGCGCATTAAATTACGGAAACGCCGCGCAACAGTTGGCTCAGATCACCGTTCCGGAGATGCACAATAAAGGGTACACCGGCCAGGGCGTTACGCTCGCCGTATTTGACACGGGATATCGGAAGACCCACCAGGCGTTCGCCAACCACTATGCCGCCGGACGAGTGCTGGCAGAGTGGGACTTCATCTTTGAGGATGGCAATACCGCTAACGAACCAGCCGACAACTCCAGTCAGTGGAACCACGGCACCGGATGCTGGGGGACAGCAGGTGGATATAAAGATGGAGACATCTACGGTCCGGCCTATCTCTCCAATTTCATCCTGTGCAAAACCGAAGACGTCCGCTCGGAGACTTCGGCTGAAGAAGATAACTGGGTAGCCGCCCTGGAGTGGGTGGATTCAATCGGTGCCGATGTCATCACATCATCGCTGAGTTATCCTGATCTCTGGACCTACGCGGATCTGGATGGAAATACCACCACCATTACGTTGGCCGCCAACACCGCGGCCGGACTCGGTATTGTGGTTTGCAATGCTATGGGGAATGAAGGTCCGGGAGCTGGTACGTTGGGCCCGCCGGCGGATGCATACGATATTCTCTCTTGTGGAGCAGTCAGCTCGACCGGCAGTATTGCCAGTTTCTCTTCCCGCGGACCGACAGCCGATGGCCGAATAAAGCCGGAAGTTTGTGCCCGCGGCGTCAGCACCTATTGGGCATCGTCCTCGGCCGACAACGCTTATGGTTTTGCCAATGGCACCTCGCTTTCGACTCCTTTGATCGCGGGCGCCGTCTGCCTCCTGATCGAAGCGCATCCAACCTGGACGCCGACCCAGATCATTACCGCCTTAAAAGAGACGGCTTCTCGCTCGACCATTCCGGATAACACCTATGGTTGGGGGATCATCAGCACCAACGCAGCCAATAGCTGGGGAGCAAGTTTCTCCGCTGATGTCCAGCTCGGTGGCGCGCCGTTGACAGTGAATTTCACCGATGAATCAACCGTTCCGGCCACATCGATACTGTGGGATTTCGGCGATGGTGGCACATCGACCGTGACGAATCCGTCACACATCTACACTCAGCCCGGTCTCTATGATGTCACGCTGTCCCGCCAGACGACGTTTGGTGAGCTGACCAATGAGCAAGTCGGTTACGTTATGGTGCATGCCGATACGGTCTGGTACGAAAAGGACTCAGCCTTCGCGGGTGAAAGCAGCGTCCTGTCGGTCTCCCTGGCCAATACACAGACCCTGAATCAGATGATCATCTCTCTGAGCGTCGATACGGCCGGAGTTGACGTGGTGATTGATTCGATCGGTCTGGGAAGCCGGACATCCACTTTTGAAGGATTCAACTATCTGCAATATGAGCAGGAGACCATGCGGTATGCGGTCCAGTTGATCGCCAACCTCGGTGGACCAGGACAACCACTGGCACCCGGAAGTGGCGAGGTATTGCGTGTCTACTACCACTACGACTACTATGAATTGGGTGGACGAACCAGTGTCGTTGACACCGCGCTTTATAATGGGACGCGTCTTGAACTATTCGCGGCCACCGCAACTTACGAACCGACCCGCGTACAGGGCGAAATGCGGACCAAGTTCATACGTCGTTCGGATATGAACCGCGACAATCTCGTGGACCTCACCGACCTCAGCTGGCTAATCAGCTATCTGACGACATTTAATCCGATCCCGGTGACTCTGCAGGCTGCTGATTTTAATGCTGACCTGACGGTCGACCTCTCGGATCTCTCCGCCATGATATCGTTCATGAGTGTTTCCGGACCTGGTCCGGTTAATCCGTGATCACTGTACCCACAGTGTCATGAAAATGAAAAGGCCGGCGAATTCGCCGGCCTTTTTCTTTGCCTTCAGATAGTTCTGGTCTATCAGATCGTAAACTTGCCGTTGCGGTAGATCACTTTGCCATCGCCGGTGATCTCACTCCCCTTGCGCAGGTCGCAGACCATATCCCAGTGAAGCGAGCTTTTGTTGATTCCGCCGCTTTCGGGGATCGAAGCGCCGACCGCCATATGACAGGTGCCGCCGATCTTTTCGTCGAACAGCGTGTTGCGCGAAAAACGGGTGATCTCGTAGTTGGTGCCGATCGCAAACTCCCCGACAAACCGCGCCCCTTTATCCATATTGAGCATGGCGGTCAGGTAGTCGAGATTTTTGGAGGCTTCTTCTTTCACCACTTTCCCCTTTTTCAGAGTCAGGCGAACATCGGTAACCTCGCGCCCCATATACACTGCGGGATACGAATAGTGAATATATCCTTCGACCGTATTTTCGATCGGCCCGGTGAAGATCTCACCATCGGGGAAATTCTCGGTGCCGTGACAGGAGATCCATTTGCGCCCCTTGACCCGAAGTTTCAGGTCGGTGTCGTTGGAGCGGACATGTAACTGGTCGATCCGGTCGAGGATCTTGGCCAGTCTTTCCTGTTCTTTCTTTACGGTCAACCAGTGCTTGACCGGGTCGGCGGAATCGAGATGCCCGGCGCCGTAGACGAAATTCTCGTAATCGGTAAGGGACATTTCAGCATCCTGGGCATCGGCCTGAGTCGGAAACTGTGTACCACACCAGCGGAGCGAGCCATTCCCCATCCGGGCAAACATCTTGTGGATCACCGGGCGCATCGCTTTGCGCTGGAATGCCTGACGTTCCGGTTTGACACCCGTCAAATACTTAGTATTGGAGGAACCCCAGATGGAAATGTAGGCATCCATCTTCTCGGTCTCCAATTTGGTCATTGGGTTGATAAATGACAATTGATCGTCATTCCCATGCTTGAGCATCATCTCTTCGCACTCGGGAAGGCGTATCTGCACGTACGGATTGGCGCCGACCTTGACCGCCTCTTCGTAGATCGCCTTGATCAGCGGCAGGGTGACTGCCTCGCCCTGGATTTTAAGCAGGTCTCCCTTCTTGATCTCATTGGAATAATGCACCAGCAGGTGAGCCAGCCGTTGTACTCGTTGATCCATGATAGGTCTCCATTTAGTTCGGCGCTGCCGGCCAATACGGACCGACCACGGCCGTTTCTCTATTCGAGAGAGCGCGCGCTGTCGTACCAAAACAGCTGACGCTCAGGTTTCACTCAATGTACAGCAGTCCGCCCGCCGTTTGTTCGCTCCAGGATCGGCAGGAGCTCCGGCAGACGCTGGATAAAGAAATCCGGTTTTAGTCGGGTCAGTTTCTCATCCCCTCCGTACGGTGATTTGACCGCCACGACTCGCGTTGGAACTCCCTGGGCGGCGAGGATGTCGTTTTCGGTGTCGCCGATGACCAGAGTTGACGAGGCAATCGCGTTGAGTCGCTGCATTGCCAAATGAATCGCTTCCGCGTTGGGTTTGACCTCCCGGACCTCATTGCCTGCGACCGAGGCATCAAAAATGTCACTCCATCCGAATTTCTGCACGATCGCGTCAACATGCACCCTGATCTTGGTGGTAGCGATCGCCATGTGGAATCCGCGGGCGCGAAGTTCCGTCAGGGCATCGGATACCTCGGGAAGAATGACCGATGAATCAACTACGCTGGTAATTGCCCTGGTCTGAAAATGATGGTAAAACTGGCCGGCAGGAGCATCCGTCAGGTCGGCGTACATCTCCATCAGCGGATAACCGATATACGGTTTGATCACATCGGCAGAATGTTCCGGAAGTCCCATTTGGCGGAATGCAAAATTGACGGCGTCAACTACGCCGTCGGAGGAATCGATCAGAGTACCATCGAGGTCGAAAATCAGCGACCGAATCGTCATTGGTGATAACTGCCAACTCGACCCACCACTTGGTCCAGAGGGACTTGGTGCAGGTCATCCAGCGTGCCCAAGTTAAAGGTTCCGACCAAAATAGAATAATCCTCCACCACTGTCAACGGCCACTCTCCGGTGAGCGCAAATCCGGTGGGAAGCGTCACCACGATCGGCAGGTCATCGGCAGTCAGGACGCCATCGACAAGATAGATCGTCTCGACCGGCTTACCGATCACAAATCCGGTCTTTAGCCGACCATTGTCGTCTGAAAAGCGGACCAGATCAAACCGTTCCGGTAGTTTGTGCAGGACTGGCCGCTTGAGGAACGGAATCTCCGCGGTATAAGCTAGACGGTTGGCGACGGCAATATCTCCCTGACGATACAGCGGACTGAGATGACTGTCGCTGATCTTGAAAATGTCCGGGAAATTCCGGATAGTAAAATTCACTGCCGCTGAGGGGGACGCCACCTGATAGATTATTCCTATAATGAGACAAACCAGCGCGGCGTACTTGGTCGGAGTGACCTTGGCACGGCGGGTCCGCACTGTTCTGGTCAGATCTACAAACGTGAAAAGGTAGAACAGACCGGGCAAGCCGAGCAAAAACCAGATCGCCAGCGCCGGCAACGAGATCAGATACTGGACGACAAACAGCGCGGCCGCTAGTAACATGGTCAGAAATACAAAGAGACCAAAGAGCGTTTCGCGCCAGAGAAAATGTCCTGCGCCTGGCAGCAAGAGATTAAGCAGGAGTGCGAATGGAAGCGTCGTTCTATATGTGGCCTTCATCGGTTCTGGACCTGTTGACAAGTTGGACAATTTCGGCTGTGCGACTCTTGCGCACCGGCATCTAAGCCGATACAGAAACAACTGTTACCGGATGTTCGACTAATATACGGAAGACGGCAACTGCTGGAAAGTTACAACGTATCTTGAATGGATGAAGTAACTAGTGGAAGAGCAAAGAGTTAGCTATTTCACACAAAATCAGTTTCCGATTTTGAAACCGGGTGACCGGGATAAGTGTTAAATCTACAACGAGATAGATGTCAGTTACTTCGACGCGGTCAACTTGACAACAACGCCGATGGCCGTACATTGGTGCCATAACCAGTCTGTGGAGGTTTCATGTTGCGCTATACCAGCCAGCTTTTGGGCGTGACGGTCTTTGCGTTAGTCTTGATTTGGCTCGCCGGACCCGGCGATGCCGGCCAGCTATCGCAGGCGTCAGCCGAACCGGTCCTCTGGGCGGATACCGTTCAGATCAATCTTAATGAATTGAATCTGACGCCGGACTCTGCTACCCAGACTCGCGACAGTTTCATGAAGAATGTCAGGAAACTGACGCAAACCGCTTTCAACATCCGCAATCAGTACATGGAAGAGGTCGATGTCGACAAGATCATCCGGGCTGGTATCGTCGGCATGCTGACCGATCTCGATCGTTTCTCCGTTCTGATGGAGAAATCCTCCTATGACGCGTTGATGGAATCGACTCACGGCAAGTACGAGGGTCTCGGGATGATGATCGACCAGCGCGATGACCGCGTGGTGATCATTTCTCCGATCGAGGGCACCCCCGCTTATCGCCGCGGCTTGCGCGCGGGCGACGTGATCTGGCAGATCGACGGCCATGACACGCACGAAATGAAAACCTCCGATGCCTCCAAATTGATGCGCGGTAAATCCGGCACCAGCGTGAAGCTGACGATCAAACGTCCAGGCATGGCCGACCTGATGGACTTTGATGTGGAACGCGCCACTATCGAACTGAAGTCAGTCAATTACGCCGGGATCATCCCGGAAACAAATATCGGTTATGTTCGTCTCTCCCGTTTCGCGGAAGAGACCAGCCACGAACTGCGCGAAGCGATCACCAACCTGAACAATCAGAACGTCTCCGGACTGGTGCTCGACCTGCGATCGAACGGTGGCGGCCTGCTTGACCAGGCCAAAGAAACTGCCGAGCTGTTTATCAAAGAAGGCGCCGAGATCGTTTACACGCGCGGACGGTACGCCGACAGCGAGCGTCACTACAAGTCCGAACGCCCCCCGCTCTTCCCCGATAAGCCGTTCATTATTCTGATCGACGAAGGCACCGCCTCGGCCTCTGAGATCGTCGCCGGTGCAGTCCAGGACTGGGACCGCGGCCTGTTGGTTGGAAGCACGACGTATGGCAAAGGGCTAGTTCAGCAGATCTTCCCGATTTCAAACGATGGCTCGATGGCCCTGAAATTGACCACCGCCAAATACTATGTCCCGTCCGGCCGGTGCATCCAGCGACCGGAACGACAGGGGAAAAATAACCCTCACGCAGACCTGGATCTGAGCGAGCCGGAGTCGGCTGACAGCGCATTGGCAGACACCCTGAGTATCGCTGAACGCGAGATCTACTACACCAACGGTGGACGGATCGTCTATGGCGGCGGCGGGATCGTACCGGATATCGAAGTCGATCGTGAGACCTGGGAGCCGATCGAGATCAATCTCGAACGGAAATCTATGTTCTTCGACTTTGCGATCGAATATGTCACCAAACATCCGGAGATCAAGCCCGACTTCACCGTCACGGATGAAATGGTCGAAGACTTCCGCCAGTTCATCAAGTCGAAAGACTTCTCCTATAAGTCATCCATGCAGGTTGCGCTGGAAGATCTGAGAAAGACCTCCGAAGCCGGCAAAAATGACACGCTGTACGCCTCCGCAATCACCGGTCTCGAGGGATTGGTGGAGAAAGAGAAAGAGCATGATTTCGACAAGTCGAAAGACTATATCAAGCGCGCGATGAAGCGCGAGATAGTCTCCTCGATCGCGGGTGAACGCGGCGTGTACGAGAACATCGTTCTCCGGACCGACAAGACGGTCCAGCGCGCAGTTGAGATCCTGAAAGCGCCGAAAGAATATTCCCGCCTGATCACCGAAGGGCAGACGAAACGCGCTTCGAAAGAGTGATCGGCACCCCACAGTACTGGTAGCAGAAGGCGCCCCTCACCGGGCGCCTTTCTGTTGACCGTCACTTCCGGGTCGATTTTCCGCCAAATCTGGCCCTTCCGCCTGTTACTTTTAGATTTGACCAGCCCGGCCCACAGGCTATATTCTGGACCGACTAAGTCTATGGTATCCATTTTTCACTCCAGCGAATTGAGGCACCAATGAATTCAGGAGCGCTTGGCGCCGGCGCCAAACTGGGACCGTATGAGATCCTCTCCCCTCTGGGCGCAGGCGGGATGGGCGAGGTCTATCTCGCCAAAGACACCCGTCTCGACCGTACCGTCGCCATCAAGGTTTTGCCGCCTCATGTAGCGAGCAATCCCGACCTTCGCCTGCGCTTCGAACGCGAAGCCAAGGCGATCTCCAGCCTGAATCATCCGAACATCTGTTCCCTCTTTGATGTGGGGAATCAGGATGGCCTGGACTACCTGGTGATGGAGCATTTGCAGGGTGAGACGCTGGCGGCGCGATTGGAACGCGGGCCACTGCCAACCGCAGAAGCGCTGACCTATGCTACCCAGATCGCGGATGCACTGGACAAGGCTCATCGCCAGGGGCTGATCCATCGTGACCTCAAGACCCTCAATGTCATGCTCACCAAAAACGGCGCCAAGTTGCTGGATTTCGGTCTAGCCAAGCTTCAGATACCCGGAGTGGTCCACGGCATGACCGGCGCCACGCACAGCACACCGCTGACAGGTGAAGGGACAATTGTCGGGACTTTGCAGTATATGTCGCCCGAGCAGCTTGAAGGGAAAGAAGCTGACTCGCGATCGGACATCTTCTCGTTTGGCGTGGTACTGTATGAAATGGTCACCGGCAAAAAGCCATTCGCCGGTCCGAGTCAGGCGAGCTTGATCGCCTCTATTATGAGAGAAGATCCGCGCTCGGTAACCGAATATCAGCCCGACGCTCCTCCTGCATTAGTGCGTGTCATTCGGCAATGTCTGTCGAAAGATCCCGATGAGCGGTGGCAAAGCGCCCGCGATCTATTGCACCAGTTGAAATGGATCAACGAGGGTGGCTCGCTGGCAGGTATCCCCGCGCCTATTGCGGCACGCCGCAAAACCAACATGCAAATTGCCTGGGTGCTGGCAGGGATCTTTGGATTGCTGGCAACAGGATTAGCTCTGCTTCATTTTGGCCGTACTGAGGTCGCGCCACAGTTAGCGCGGTTCACTATTGAGGCAGACCCCGGCATCCGGAGTATGAACTGGCCGATGCTTTCGCCCGACGGCAGTATGTTGGCGTTTCACGCGGTAGATACCAGTGGACGTACCAAGGTGTGGATTCGCCGTCTTGATGCGCTGAAAGCGGAACCAATTCCGGGCACAGACGGAGCGAGAAGACCCTTCTGGTCGCCGGACAGCAAGCAGATCGCCTTCATGCAGAATGGGCAGTTGATGAAAGTAGCGGCCAATGGTGGCCCAATACAGTTGATCGCGAAGATGCCGGGAAATGCGTCTGACGGTACCTGGGGGAGCAAAGACGTCATACTGCTGGACGGTGGCGCGGCTGACCCGATCTGGCGGGTCGGTTCTTCCGGCGGGATTGTTTCCGAAGCTATTAGCGTTGGGAGTGACTCCAATTGGGCAGGTGTGGCCTGGCCGGAGTTTCTTCCGGATGGAGAACATTATCTTTACCTGAAGCTATCGATCGGAGCACAAGATGGCGCGATAGAGCCACACACGGTCATGCTTGGATCATTGTCGGGCAATAATCCGGAATCGCTGTTCACGGCCAATGGCCGAGTGATTTACGATAAATCGGGGTATATCCTCTCGGTTGATGGGCAAGTCCTCACAGCGAGGAAGTTCGATCCGAATGCAGGCAAGATTGAAGGAGAACCGATCCCGGTCGGACAGATTGCGACCAGTGGTTCGGCTGGTAAAGCGGATTTCAGCGTCAGCGATGCCGGGACACTCATTTATCTTCCATCGACACGGTCTGGTGGAAGCGAACTCGTCTTGCTGGATCGTTCCGGGAGTCTCGTTGATACGATTGCGACAGGCAAACAATTCAGAGATATCGATCTGTCGAATGATGGGAAGAGGCTGGTCTATGCGGCCACCGATGCGACCTTGGGAACTGAAGATATCTGGACGCTGGACCTGAGCCGTCGTGTCAGCATGAGAGCTACGTTTTCCAAAGAAATGGATTCCTGGCCGATCTGGTCGCCGGATGGTGCTTCCATAGTGTACACCAGCCAAACCGGCAAATGGAACCTCTACCGAAAGAAAATGAGTGTGGATGGAGACGGCGAGCCGTTCGTATCGCTGGACCAGAGTGGTGTGGGTGGGCTGTCGGCCAATAGCTGGTCATCACGAGACGGAAGTCTGTCAGTTGTCAGGCAACAAAGAGCGGGAGAACATACCGACATTGGGATCTGTTTCCCTGGAAATCCTCCCCGGTTTGAATGGATCGCGACGACACCCTATTGGGAGCTAAATCCGATTTACTCTCCAGATGGACGGTTTCTCGCCTATACGAGTGACGAGTCAGGCTCCCGACAGCTCTACGTGCGGCAGTTGGACGGCGATGGTGAGAAGTGGCAGATTTCGACCGAGACTGCATCTATGCCCGTTTGGCGGCCCGACGGCAAAGAACTGTTCTACCGAACGCGAGACAACGAATTGCGAGCGGTTTCGGTTACATTGGGGAAGACGCTTTCGCTTGGACCGACAGTAACGCTATTTGAAACTACCCTGGAGATGACTGGCAACGCGGATAAACGATATGATGTCGCTCCCGACGGAGAGCGTTTCCTGGTCAATCGCGTGTCAACTACTGGGGAACAGGCGAGTTTTGTGCTCGTACAGAACTGGACAGCGATGCTGCCCGCCAAATAGCTGAGAAGTTCTCTAAGAAAAAGGCGCCCGAGAGATCGGGCGCCTCTATTCAATCGCTGCGAAAGACTATTTCCCTCGATTCACGCTGTCCTTGATCATAGAATCAATGGCCGCGCCCTGACTGTCCACACCGGTCGGCTGGCCGTGACTGATCCGTTTCAGTAGCCACTTCTCCCCCACATGCTGATAGGTCAGCATGACATCGGTAAGAACTGAACCATCGGCACCGACGATCTGTCCATCTACTCTTGCGCGCGAATCGGTGTAGAAGATCTCAACTCGACCAAATCGATCGAACTGGAACTCCGGTTTGTCGCCATAAGCGAATTGGACGACCGAATCTGCCCCGGCATTCGCCGCGTACTCAACTGTCAACAAAGAATCGAGCGATATGCGACTTCGGGTTTTGATCGCTTCCTGAAGCAGGAATACCTGCTTTTTGATCACCGGGATATAGTCGCGGTTGGGCGTTTTGTCTTTACAGCCCGGGGCTATCCCGATCAAACCGACTGCAAGCAGAAGCCAGGTGATGCGCTTCATCGTTTGATCACCTCCATCCGATAGTGACCGTTCCCAAAGCGGGTGATCGTCCCGTTCTTCACCAGTATCTCGGTCGTGCGAGTGGCCACGAGATTCCAGAACCACCAGCGAACTCCCGGTACAAATGAGCCGGGTTCATGTTTTTCGACGATCCGTTGCAGTTCTCCATAGGCGGGCTGGAGGATCTTATCTGTGCCGACACTGAGTGCTCTCAGTACGGGATGAGCGAGTGATGTATCAAGCGCACAGAACTCCGGACCACCATCCGGCGCATATTGCCAGTCGTTAGGCTGAAGGCGATCTATGTAGGGATACAACTCGGGGCATTTGACCACCGGTATCGTATCGGCGAACACGACCAGAGGAGATCCCTGGTCTATAGAAAAGCTGGCGTACTGATACCCGTTGAACAGATCTCCGCCACGGACTGCGTACATCCAGAGCGGAATGTGCACGTTGCAGGGATCAGTGTCATTGTAGAAATCTATTCCCTGGGTACCCGCGATAAACCCGCGCCCGAGGGAATACCAGAGCATCATCGCCGTGACCATCGGATAAGGACGATTGATAAGGGTGCCCGGATTCAGGACATTGTTGTCCCCTTCGTTGACCTTACCGGCCGCCACCAGGCTATCCCTCACCTTGAGATACCCCTTCATATTCTTCTGGATCAGGGATGACAATTTTTCCGACAGTTTGTCGGCAACCGGCTTCAGTTCCTCGGCCTCGGCGGTGGAAATGATTGGAAAGGTCGGGCGAAGCGTGGTGTCCTGTGCAGTTTCGAGCAGGAAATTGTAGTATTTCCATTTCCAGATGATCTGTCGCAGGTAGACCGAGTCGATCTTGGCCATGCGGGCGATCTCACGGTCCTCCTTCCCTTCGCGGAAGAGAAGAAACGCCAGCCGGGCCACCTCGGTGTCAAAAAGTGGGCTGTTGTCAGCAAACGGCGGCATCGTGATCCGTTCCTGCATATAGCTGAAGAGCTCATCCGGTACCGCGAAAACCAGCCGCGACCGCTGCTCCGTCAGCTTCTGGTCCGGGAAATAGGGATCGAGAGTATCGACCACATCGTACAGCTCAACGGTGATGTTGGCTTCGCCGAAATTCGGCGGGATCTCCAAATTGATCGGCATTGCGACCGTGCCCGCTGGCTCGAGAAGGAAATTGGTGCGATAGGCGCGCTTCGGATGCAGATACCGTCCATTAAACTGTATATGCACGCTGGCAGAAAGGAATTTCGGATAATCAACCGAACTGGTGACTTCTGCATAGATGATCTGAGGACCCCAGATGACTTTGATCGGGTCGATCTTCCCCACCTGGACATCCGGTTGTGCGATCAGGGGAGTGCAGGCGAAGAACAGGATCAGAAGACAGGATAGCACACTACGCATGAGTCGAGTTCCTCCAGCTTATTTCGATTGCCTGGCAGCCAATTGACCGCAGGCAGCATCAATATCTCTTCCCCGACTTTTTCGGACCGTCACTGCCGGTGTCCGCGGCTGCAGCATCCGTCCGAACCAGTCGACCTTGTCATCGGATGGTCGTTTGAAATCAAGTCCGGGGACTTCATTATAGGCAAGCACGTTGATCTTGCAGGGGATCCCCCGCACCAGATTCCCCAGTGCCTTGACATCATCAAGCGTATCATTAAACCCATCAAAGAGAATATACTCGAAGGTCACCCGCTGACCAGTGGTTTCAGTGTAGTAGCGGATCGCCTCCATCAACTTATCGAGACCAAATGTCTCGGCGATCGGCATAATGCGAAGCCGCTTTTCCTGAGTGGCGGCATGGAGCGAAAGCGCCAATCGAGCCTTGCTGCCGGAGTCTGCCAGTTTTTTGATCTTGGGCGTGACGCCAGAGGTCGAGATCGTGATCTTGCGAGCGGAGACTTTCAGCCCGATCGGATCGGTCATGATCCCGATCGCCTCCATCACCGTATCGTAGTTGTGCATCGGCTCCCCCATCCCCATAAAGACCACATTGGTGAATGCCTCGTCGCCGTGCAGATCGCGCACATACATCAACTGGCCGACTATCTCTCCCACGGTAAGATTGCGGAGCAAGCCCAGTGTCCCGGTGGCGCAAAATCGGCAACCGAGGGGACAACCGGACTGCGACGAGATACAGAGCGTCCGACGGTAGTCGTCCGGGATCAGAACGGTTTCGACCGGTCGACCATCGGGAAGCCGGAATAGGTATTTTTCAGTACCATCTTTTGACCTGGCCGAATACTCCAGTTGGAGCGGGGTAAACTGGTAATTTTCCTCCAATTGGGACCGTAGCTGTTTGCTGAAGTCGGTCATCAGAGAGAAATCATACTGGCGGGACAGATAGAGCCATTTATGGAGTTGCCGGGCGCGAAAGGGTCGCTCGCCAAGACGCTCCATTGCCTGCACTAACTGGGGCAATGTATATCCAAGAAGGTTCTGTCTGGTCATAAGAATGCAATGTACTCAATTATACTCATTTGACAAGCACAGGGACGAAAAAGGGGGACGGGACAAAACCGGCTGAATTCGCAGAAGCGCCTTGACTTTCATCGGGATACGGGGTATCATTTTTGAGGGAAATCGGGGTGTGGCGCAGCCTGGTAGCGCACTTGCTTTGGGAGCAAGGTGTCGGAGGTTCAAATCCTCTCACCCCGATATTACAGGACAAGTCCGGCCACTATCGGTCTTCGTGTCGTCAATATGCTCGTTCGTATTCACGGAACCGGTCTTCCTGCAAGCTCACAACTCGCCATTACAGCCTACGGTACTATTTGTCGCGGACATCGCTGAGGGTATGGACTATGTATCAGTCGCTAATGCTGAAACCCGACAAACTCGCCTCAATCTCATTCAGACATCCCTGGATCTTCTCAGGCGCTCTCGTTCGTCGCCCGGAAGATCTGCCACATGGTTCGATCGTCTACGTGACCGATCCGAACGGTGTGATCCTGGGAACCGGCACCTACTCTGCACATGGCACGATTGCGATTCGCGTGTTCGAATTCGGTAAAGCAGAATTGCATGTTGACTGGTTCATTCGGAAATTCAAAGAAGCGGAGCAACGTCGCCACCTCTGGGGGTTCGGCGGTGAATCCGCCACTACCGGCTATCGAGTCGTTTTCGGAGAATCCGATTCGGTCCCCGGTCTGGTGGTCGACCGATATGACTCAACGCTGGTGATCCAACTCTCAACTGCGGGGTCAGAACATCTGCGCCCGGTCATTGTCGATGCCCTGATCGCGGCCTACAAACCGAAAGCGATCATCGAACGCAGCGATGTGGTCTCCCGCCGCGATGAGCAGTTGAATGATATCTCTAACCTGCTCTACGGCGAACACGCGGGTCGGGTTGAGTTCGCTGAAAACGGCCTGAAATTTCTGGCCGATCCGATGGATGGCCAGAAAACCGGTTTCTATCTCGACCAAAAGGATCTGCGCCGCCAAATCAGAGTACTAGCCAGAGGACGGTCGGTCCTCAACCTGTTCAGCTACACAGGCTCGGCCGGCGTTGCGGCAATTGCCGGCGGCGCAACTCGTCTGCACCAACTGGATGCTTCGGAGCCTGCCCTGGCCCAATGCGGGAAACACCTCTTGCTTAACGGTTTCAAAGAAGAGCAGACGACTACCGAGAGTTGCGACATCTTCAAATGGCTTGGCGCCAACCCGGAAGAGAGATACGACATGGTCCTGATCGACCCACCGGCGCTCATTAAATCACAACGGGATGCCGAAGCGGGTCGTCGCGCTTATCATTTCGTCAATCGGGCCGCCATGCGACTGATTAATCCGGGAGGCCTGCTCATCACCTCCAGTTGCTCCGCCTTTTTCACCGAAGATGACTTCAGCCATACACTGAGGCGGGCATCAGTACAAAATGGAATCCACCTGCACCTTCTTCAGGTGGTCAGACAATCAGTCGATCATCCGGTTTCGATCTACTTCCCGGAATCATCCTATCTCAAAAGCTATATCTGCCAGGTCGGTTAACCCGGTCGATTGCGACAGTGATCTACCCAAATACACAAGAAGCAGCCGAGATCGGCTGCTTCTCTTCTTTTCTGCAATGCCTGATTGAGTCACAGGCTATGGATACCGGGTTTGAAGGCATTTTCGGTCAATAACATACAAGTCAGTATCGTATACGAGAGTGTTTTTGTGTTAGATAGCTGCACAATTTCCGACAAAAGGATTGTTTTTGTCTGAACTGGCGTTGACAGCTATTCAGAATCATGGTATAATATGTCGACAATGGTAGTATAGTCACGGTGATTGTGAATTTTTTCACAGTACTGAGGAGATTGGGCAGATGAGTTTGCAGCGAAGAGATTTCTTCAAAATAGCTGCAGCCGGGTCGGCAGCACTATTAGCCGGCAAGGCGACAGCCTCAACGGATTCGGAGGTCCAGGACTTCAAGTCGTCACTTGGAGTGCTGGTCGACACCGTTGTTTGCATTGGATGTCGCAAGTGCGAATGGGCATGCAATGACGAGAACAAGTTACCGACGCAGGAGCTGAAGGCGTTCGACGATAAGTCGGTTTTTGCCCGGCATCGGCGACCAGATAAAGCGGCCTATACGGTCGTCAACAAATTCACGGACCCGAACACTCCGGAGAAGCCGTTCACCATGAAGGTGCAGTGCATGCACTGCAATCATCCGGCCTGTGTATCGGCGTGCATTGTCGGGGCGTTGGAAAAGGACCCACTGGGCCCTGTTGTATACGACTCCTGGAAATGTATCGGCTGCCGTTACTGCATGGTGGCTTGCCCCTTCCAGATCCCGGCCTACGAGTACAGCAACGCGCTCGATCCGCAGGTGCGGAAATGCACTTTCTGCTTTGACCGCGTCACCAAAGACGGCAAAAAGCCTGCCTGCGTTTCCATCTGCCCGAATGAGGCCCTGACCTTCGGTACCCGTGAGCAGTTGCTTGATGTCGCCTATCAGCGAATTCGGAATAACCCGGACAAGTATTATCAACACGTGTATGGCGAACTTGAAGCTGGTGGTACCAGCTGGATGTACCTCGCGCCGTGCGACTTCAGCAAAACAGAACTTCCGCTGTTGTCGAATGATGAGATCCCGAAACAGACTGAGTCAATACAGCATGGTATTTTCAAGTCCTTCCTCCCCCCGCTGGCCCTGTACGGTCTGCTCGGGCTGATCATGTATACCAAGCGCCATGGCGCGGATGAAGAGGAGGATGGTCATGAAAGCGCATGAAGTGCACGAAGTTCCCACTCCAATGACGGTCAAGTACTGGACGCGCGGGACATTAATTGTCGGCGCGGTCGCCTTGATGGGAATGCTCGGTTATCTGTATAGAATGTTCTTTGGTCTGGAGGCGGCTACCAATCTCGATGACCAGTGGCCCTGGGGGATCTGGATCGCCATCGATGTCGCCTCCGGTGTCGCGCTGGCCGCCGGCGGTTTTACGACTGCGGCTCTGGCCGAGATATTTCATAAAGAGAAGTACCACGTCATCACCCGCCCTGCTTTGCTGACCGCATTGCTCGGCTACACCTTTGTCGTGATCGGACTTCTGGCCGACCTGGGACGTTACTACAACGTCTGGCATCCGATGCTTCCTTCCATGTGGCAGGGGAATTCGGTCTTGTTCGAGGTCGGCATGTGCGTGATGGTCTACCTGACCGTCCTCTACATCGAGTTCTTGCCGATAGTGAGTGAACGTTTCAGAGGAAGAGTCGCCTGGCCCGGACCGTTGAAAGCGTTCAACAAACTGACTGAAGCGATGCTTGCGCTCGCCGACAGACTGCTGGGACGCTTCGTTTTTGTCTTCATCATCATGGGAGTAGTTCTCTCCTGTCTCCACCAGTCTTCGCTGGGAACGCTGATGGTGATCGCGCCGACCAAAATGCATCCGCTCTGGTATACCAGTATTTCTCCGCTGCTCTTTTTGATGTCCGCGATCGCGGTCGGATTCCCGATGGTCATCTTTGAGTCGATCATCGCTTCCCGCTCGTTCAAACTGCCGCCGGAGACCAAGGTGCTGTCCTCGCTCGCCAACTATACGCCCATGCTTCTGGGGGCCTACCTGGTGGCCAAGATTCTGGACCTGACCCTGCGGAATGCATGGGGATACCTGTTCGAGGGTTCTCTGCAATCGTTCATGTGGATGATTGAGGTTGGCGGTGGAGTCATACTGCCTATCGTCCTGCTCTCCATACCGAAAGTACGGAAGTCGGTCAAAGGGCTCTTTATCTCCGCAACCCTGGTGATCATCCTGGGAGTTCTCCTGAATCGGATCAATGTCTTCCTGGTGGCATACACGCCGCTGTATTCAGTGAAGACCTACTTTCCGTCCATCATTGAGTTGATGGTGACGATCGGACTGGTTGCTATCCTGGTCCTGGTCTACCGGTTCTTCGTTATCACCTTCCCGGTGATCGCAGTTCACCCGGTCGATCGAGCGAAACAGTCAGCCGGAGTGGAGATGTCGCCGGCTGGTGCAAAGAGGAACAAGTGACATGCGAATGGAAAGCATCGTGTATAGACTGATATTGGTCCTGACGCTGGTCGGCGCATCCGTTTCGGTACAGGCCGCGCCCACCGCAGTGACCCACCCGCAGGCGCCGGATTGCCTGAATTGCCATACCTGCAAAAATCCGACGCCGGAAGATATGTGCCTCAAGCCATGTCCGACCCTGCAGATCGCCCACAATACCAAAAAGGCGAAACACGAACTGTCCGAGGCTCCGGATACCATGGTGCTGGATGAGATCGCCGATCTTTACCAGGCGGTCGATTTCAACCACAAGTTGCACGCCGGTATGGCGCAGATGGGCAACAACTGCGGCACGTGCCATCACTACAGCCCGGAAGGACACATCCCTCCCTGCAAAGACTGCCACAAACCGACCGGCGAAGAAACCAATCTTCGTCAGCCGGGACTCAAGGGAGCTTATCACCGCCAGTGCCTCGGCTGCCACCGCGAGTGGAGCCATGACACCAAGTGCGTGATCTGCCATCTCCCGACCGAAGGAAAAAAATTGTCGTCACCTTCGGACAAGACCGACATCATGGGGCTTTCGCACCCGAAAATACAAGCTCCGGTCACGCGAGTGTATACCACGCCCTACAAGCAAGGGCCGATCGTGACGTTCCATCACGAAGAGCATGTTGAATTGTTCGGGCTGCGGTGCGTAGATTGCCATCAGAAAGAAGGATGCAGCTACTGCCACGACCTGAACAAAACCGCTGCTTCACGCAAGAGCATGAAGGAAGTTCACGCGGTTTGCAGTGACAACTGCCATGCCACCGACAATTGCGCGAAATGTCACGGTACTTCAGAAAAAGCGGCGTTTGTTCATGCCTCGACCGGATGGCCGCTCAACCGGTTCCACGCCAAACTCGGCTGTCGCTCATGCCACCCGACCGGCAAAAAGATCGCCCGCCTCAACAATGACTGCACCGGATGCCACCAGAACTGGAAACCGGGCGGATTTAAGCATGTCGTAGTTGGCCTGGCGTTAGATGATGTGCATATCGAGATGGATTGCGAAAGCTGTCATATCGAGAAGAAATTCGATAAGCGACCGACGTGCGACAGTTGTCACGATGATTCTCGTGATTTCAAGAAGATGCCTCCGGGCCAGTATTCGGCCAGGTAGATATCCTGTATGAAGTAGAGCCGGCCGTATCCGGGCAGACGGTCGGCTCTCTCTTTTTTCCCTTATCCCTCTAAAGAGAATAGTTACGCGACAAATCTTAGCGCGTTGAATGATGCTCTCTGAGGTGCTCAGCGACGTACCGCTGGACCCCTTCTTCAATAGACAAAAATGGGGCAGTATAGCCGACAGAGCGAAGTTTGCTCAGGTCGGCCTCGGTATGATACTGGTACTTCTCGCGGATAGACTCCGGCATATCCACAAACTCGATCTTCGGCTCTTTCCCTGCAGCGACGAAAAGCGCTTTCGCCAGATCAACCCAGCTTCGGGCATTCCCGGTTCCACAGTTGAACAGGCCATTGATCTCGGGGTGGTCATAAAAGAAAAGCGTCACCGCGACAGCATCCGTAACATAAATGAAGTCGCGCACCTGTTCCCCATCGCGATAATCCGGGCGATGTGAGCGGAAGAGCTTCACCACCCCTTTGGTCATCACCTGTGGATAGGCTTTGTTGACCACCGAGCGCATTTCTTCCTTGTGATCTTCGCCTGGGCCGTAGACGTTGAAATATTTCAGTCCGACTATCTGGCGGATCATGCCATTATTCATCGCCCAGAGGTCAAAGCGCTGCTTGGAACGGCCGTATGCATTCAGCGGTTGCAGTGCGGGAGTTGCAGCATCCAGGTCGCTGTAGCCGAGCGAACCATCACCATACGTGGCGGCGCTGGAGGCATAGACAAAGCGGGCGCCGGTCTTCAGTGACCACTCACAAAGATCGGCGGTGTACTGGAAATTGTTGTCGGCGAGATATTCTTCGTTTGTTTCCAGCGTGGAACTGCAGGCACCGAGATGAAACAGACCGGAGACATTCGGGATCTCTCCCGCGAGGAGCTTCTGCCGAAATTCGGACTTGTCCATGTAGGTGCGAAAGCGGAGACGGTCCAGATTGGCCTGTTTGTCTGGGTGGTTGAGGTGGTCGACAACTATGATATCAGAGTAGCCGCGCTGATTAAGCGCTTTGACCAGGTTGGATCCGATAAAGCCGGCGCCGCCGGTGACGATGAATGAATTGGACACGCACGCTTCTCCGCTTCAGGCCGTGAAATCTGCCACGCCACTATTTGGCGTTGGCACAGTAAGAGATAGCGAGGAAAGGGACTGATGTCAATGCCTGGTTCCTGTTCGGCTGACCGGCAATCGGGAGGAGCGAGTTCCCACTTGCGAGGGGATGAGAATTTCCGTAGGTTTGAGATAAGTGTATGCCCCCGTAGCTCATGTGGATAGAGCATCTGCCTTCTAAGCAGAGGGTAACAGGTTCGAGTCCTGTCGGGGGTATTTAATTAACTCCCCTGCAACAACTTCCAGTGACAGCATAACCTCATAGATGAGGTCAGAATTGGCTAAAAGGGCCTCTGACTGATAGGAGTCGTCATGGAAGATCATGTCAAGCGATTGTACCTGATGGTCGATGCATGTAAGGTGGGGAATCACTGGAAGACATACGTCGACGCGTTTGTCTTTGGTTGCAGGATCAGGAATCTGGCACCACGCACTTTGAGCGTTTATGCAGAGCGGCTGGGCTATCTTGTTCGGCATCTTGAACACAAAGGCGTCGATATTGAGCACGTGACGAAGCAGGATCTGCAAGATTACCTGATGTCACTGATCGGGAGCGTCTCTGACGAAACCGTGAATGGGCGCATACGTGTCTATCGCCGTTTCTTCAACTATCTCGAAGAAGAAGGCCTCTGGGAAAAGGCCAACCCCACTAAGAAACTGAAGCTCATCAAGTCCTCTAAGCGCATCAAACCGGTTGTGACTCCGGAACAGATTCAGAAAATTCTCTCCACGCTCAACAAGTCTACCTATGAAGGTTATCGCAACCTGACAATGATCATGCTCTTCTGGGACTCGATGATTCGAAAGGAAGAACTGATCACCTTGAAGCTTCAGGATGTCGACCTGCGGGCTGGTTTGATAAAAGTCTATGGCAAGGGTCGCAAGGAACGTCAAGTGCCGATGGGCGCCAGGACAATCAAAGTCCTACACTTCTACCTCAACCGCTGGCGCGAAGATCGGTCCGGTGAGCTCGTCTTCTGCCAGCGCAATGGAAAGCCGATTACATCCAGACATTGCCACAAGATTGTCCAAGACATCGGCAATCATGCCGGGATTGAACTCTATCCCCACCTCATCAGACACAGTGCAGCGACCTTTTTCATTCGCCAGGGTGGTTCGCCTGTGATTCTGCAGAAGATTCTTGGTCATACCTCGCTTGTGGTGACACAAAACTACCTCCACATGAGCAACCAAGACATGGTTGAAACCTATGGCCGCTTCAGCCCGAGCAATGCTATATCTATATGAACAAGCAGCGTATTGGTGAATATCAGGTACAAAAGTGGCTTCGAGCTGAAGCTGAAAGAGAAGCCACCCAATTGGGTCACGCGATTCCAGAATGGATTCGGCACAAAGCCATGGTCACCGGTTTTCGATGGGGAGCAATTGCCCTGGCGCTTCTTCTATCTGCCTGGCTTCTGGACGGGGCGTTGGGCATACACATCCTCACACCAATCGATGTGACCAAACTCCAGACCTATTTCATCCCTGACAGAAAAGCTTTTGTGGTCACGCCGCAATTTGAAAATGATTCAACATTCACCGTCAGGATACCGGTTGCCAAAGGATACTGCAGGGTCGCAATGGTCATGCCGAAGAACCAGTGCGTCGTCCTCAAGTCGATTATAAACAATGATGCACTTCTACCGAATGTGTCGATAAAAAAACAGAGGAATACTCGTATTCGAACCGGAAAGCACGGCGGCTATATCTACACGAATGAAAACGGCTCGCCAAACTACGTCCATGCAAGCGATTTGGCGAAGCCGGAAGGGCTATTAAGTCGGTTTGTATCCTATGGCGGCATACTGGTCATGCTTGATAAGAAAGCACAGCCTACCTATGAAGGAATCCCATTCAAGTCGCATGCACGCCAAGACTTCTACGTCGGAGTTAACATCAAGCCTGCAGATTCCTTGTATGCCAGCGGCTTCTATCAGTTAACCTTTCAATTTATAAAGAAGTGTCGCGGCTAGAGAATGCCGTAGAATGATTCGTCTCGCGAATCAAGTGAACGCCAGATCTTCGTAAATAGTGTCTTCTCGCTTATGTCATCCACTGACGCAATCCACAGGAACTGCTTAGCTTTGTCCGGTGCTGGCAATGCGTCACAGGCCGAACGAATATTCTGAGCCCTCTCCTTAGTGGTAGTAATCAGTAGCAACCGGAATCCTTTGAAGGCTGGGACGTTGAAGTCCTTGGCAAAGCGTTGGAATTTTCCATCCAAAAGATAGGCGGTATAAAACCGGAGCGCTTTGAGGACACCGGTCTTAGCATCGGACAATACTTCCGTTCCCCTATCCACTTCCAAAAACATCAGCGCGGCCTTGCCGTTGCTCTCAAGTGCAAACACACCATCGGGTATGTGTGACACAGGTGCATTGCTCACAGGCATGTCGAGGACTAAATCCTTGATGTATTTTTCGACTGCACCATTGCTGGTGCGTTCACCATAATAGTCTGGAATGAATCCAAGCAGTTTGATATCGGCTGCTGTGCATGCTTTCCGCAGCGTAATTCTGAAATCATTGATAGCCAGAAAATGACGCATGAAGTAATAGTCGCGCGGCTTGCTCGGGGTTTCATTCCACTTCAGATCGTCTCGATCAACGCCGATTGTTGCCGCCACCGTGTGCAATCCTTTCGTTGAGACCATGAACAATGCTTCGTCAATATTGGCAACCGTAAAGGATGAGACTAATCCTGCACTCTTTAAGATGCGCATTCTCCGGTAGGCAGTTTGAAGTGACGGAAAGTGTAATCGCTCTATCTGAGAAATGGACAGAAACCGGTGCTTGTACAGGTCGACCAAGAGATCGCAGTCCCGAGCCGTGAGCTTGATCACTGACTTTTTCATTCAAACACGTTTCCTGGATCGATATCTCTCAGCGTACTCGGTGGCAACTGGGGCTTTTTGTTGTGCTTGTCCAATGAGCGTCTTGAAATGCCATAGCTGTTGCGACTATGCTCAATCGCCCGATCTCGGATATCCTTCGAGCCATTCTCAGAAACCAGCGGAACTTGAACCGTGAGAGTTTCGAGTCCGCTTCGACAGAAACACACGCCACGTGGCAAGTGTGTGAGGCGTTGCGCGGGATCAGAATCATTTGATATATGTGACCCCGATTCAATGCTTCGCGCAAGTGAAGGAAGTGTTCCTAAGTTCTTGGCAAGCACATTGGCATCACCGTGAGATATCTGAAATGCAATCAATGTTGAAACATTGCCGAATACTTCCCGAAGCAATGCCGGCGGGATCTGATGTGTCTGCTGGTGAGCAAGGATAAGTCCAAGTTTATATTTACGAGACCTAGAGAGCATCTTCTCATAAGATTCAGACGCCGTACCGCAAAAGTTCTGGAATTCATCCAGGTACAAGTAGAATGGTACTCGTTCGTCCTCCGGGACATTGGCTCGGCTCATTGTCGCCGTCTGAAACTTAGATACGATAAATTGACCTATGAGCTGACTGGCAGCCGAACCGAGCAGTCCATCCGACACATTAAAGAGAAGAATCTTTTTGTCATCCATCGCCCGCCTGATATTGAGTAGTCGCTTTGATACCTCTGCTGGAGAAAGGTCGGTGTCTTTCGGCGGACACAGACAGCTTCTCACAACATCGGCCCCCACAAACCTGCCAATGCGGTTTGTAATAGGAAGATGTGCGTCCTTCGGAAATTGGAGATAGGTGGTCGCAAAAAACTTTCGGATGCGTTCACGATCAGTCGTTTGAATCATCTCGTTGCGTAACGTCGGATCCTCACGATCAAGCAGCCGTTCAATATCCTCAAGCGTCGATCCCGGGCGTTCGATAAGCGCATACAAACAATTCCGCAATATCTCGTCCATGCGGGGCCCTCCTTCCCCAACGATTCGCTGGAGAATGGTAAAGACCTCGTCAACGAGTATATCAATGTTGTCACCGGGATCGCGATGGAGCGGATTCATGACAACTGGACAGTCAGTATCGGTCGGGTCAAAATAGATGACGTCTTTAAGCCGATTTTGGGGGATATGGGGCAAAATCTGATCGCGAATCAACTCAAATTCCGGTGCCAAGACGCCGAAACCAGATCCCGAGGCAAGGTCCTGCAGAATCATATGCCTCATCAAATTGGTCTTCCCAATGCCGGACTTCCCGACCATGTAGATATGGTGATTACGAAGATGAGGAGATAAGAGCATTCCTAGGGGCCGGTCAAGGGTGGGCCCGAGATTTATAAATCCAGGCATTTTCAGGCACTGTACTAGGCGCTCCCCAACCTCGTATGGCGTGGCCCCGTCCTCAATCATCTGATCGATTTCTTTGGTTGGAATCTCCAGAGAGCCTAAGTATCTGTAGGTGATCCGAAATGAGGCAACCAATGACTCACAGTCAAGGACCCGTCTTCGCTCCTCGTTGAGACGCTCTTTATGTGCTTTAAGGAGGTAGGCCGACCGTTCAGCATGGTACTTGGATTTGTTTGCGGCCAGTCCCACAAGAACGCTTACAACAATCGCCAAGAAGATAAAGAGAGGTGCTTCCATGAGCTTCTTTGCCTATACACTGACACTGTATACTGCCTGTATATCGGCTGTATTCTCAAAAAGTACACCCCTCCTTCGCTAATTCGTTGAAAGTACAATAGTTGTGTATAGGATACTCGCCCAACTATACCAGTTGATAACTGGTATACCGCACCCCGCCCGACCGCACAACGACAGCATGGCATGTGAACGCAATCCACCCACCACAGAGACTGAACCCAACGTACGCTATGCTGAGTTAAACCAACTCAAAGGTTCACTGACCTGGCCTGAAGCAAGGCCCTACTTCTTTGAAAGTAGGTGAATTAGTAATGTTAACCTGGCCTGAACCGTCAAAATGAAAGAGCACAATATCGGCATCGTTATTGGCACTACTCCTCACCGCTACCCACGACTCGTCTTCAGATATCGCAATGTCCCGAAAAGTTGGCAAAGAAACTGGGATGACCTGTTCAATCCCCGTCGAGAGAGACTGCACATACAGTATGCCTGATCTGACATAAACAACACGATTCCCTGAGGCTGTGATAGCTACATCATCATTTGCAAACTCACAGGCAGCCCAATTCCTATAGCCCGAACCATCTGACCTTACAGTGACTAAACTGTCACCACTACCTAGGCTGTCGCGACTAACAAAAAGGACAGAATCGCTTAATCCTTTCCAACCAATGACTGACTTCACGTAACGATGATTGCCAGGACTGAAAACGGTCTGTTGCCCTGAACCATCCGGGTTGGATATGACTATACGTCCAGATTTGACTATCGCTAGCTTCGAGCCATCGCCTTTCCACAATGCCATTTCGGCACTATCTGATAGCAAAGTTAGGCCAGTACTGTTAGTGTTGATCACGTACATCGATTCAGTGGCACCAGTGGCATGCACGGCGATCTTTGTACCATCCGGTGCCCACTCATGGTTTCCGTAAGCGAGACAGGGTGAAGTACCAGCATAAACCTGGAACTTATTACTTCCGTCTGCATCCATTGTCCAAAGTTCGTAGCAGCCCGATTGATTGAGCGAATAGATCAGCTTCTGACCATCCTGACTCCACCTGGGCCAATCAACAGATCCTGTATTTGTTAGTTGAGCAATTCCTGAACCATCGCAATACACGCGAGTGACATTCCATGCTCCGCTGACATCACGTCGATTGAAAACAATGTCGCAAGGAACGGCTGGATTGTCGGCCGTGGTGAAAGACCATGTATGAGGAGCTGCCATTGCGTTGCCAGCCTCGTCCTCCACAGAATTACTAATTGTGACAGTGTATTGCGTATTTGCTGATAGAAGAGCCGCCGGTGCAAGAGTCGCTTCTCTGTTTGTGTAGCTCACGGTTCCCAAGATACCGCCTGTGAGCGAAATCGAGGAGTTAGTGAATGTCGCAGGGTTCATGTTTTCAGAGAAGGTGGCGACAATCGAAGAGTTGGTCGCTACATTCGTCGCTGAAGTTTGCGGACTGGTATTCGTGACCGTTGGCGGGGTTGTGTCAACAGTTGGCGAGTTGGGGCTCTTGGCGTCTTCTCCACAGGAGAATTGGGTGGCTACCAGAAACATGGTGATGGCGCCACAACCTAACAATCGTTTCATGCTCTACCTCTCTGCCTTTTTGGTGGTCCCCAAGGTGTTGTCATTGAGGGCACGCCGAAACATTAGTTCTATGGTTGAATCGTAATTGTGTTGAATATCTATTAGGCTCTCTGTTCCATATGTATCCCAAGTAGTTTTCACTGAGGCATGACCCAAAATTGCTGAAAGTGATTCTATACTTCCGCCCGTCGCTTTCCACAGCCGAGCAAAGGAGTGACGCAAGAGATGGCAATTCAGATTATGTCTCTGCCTGTTGGGATGTCGGATATTTGCCGTCCTTGCGGTGGAGGCCACTATTCGGTTGATCTGTCGTAGAGACAATGGCAATCCCCGACTGTTCTCGAATAAGAACTGACCTGTCAGTCTCAGTTGCACAAGTTCTCTGACGAGAGTGGCAGACAATGGAATTTGTCGAGCCTTCCTCCCCTTTCCACATCGTATGACCAGCATTCTCGAGTTCACATGAACATCATTGATCAGCAGATTGGCTGCCTCAAATCTGCGAACTCCTGTCTCTGAAAAGAGTCGAATTAGTGCTCTATCGCGAGGGCTCTTGGCAGCCTCCACAAGTGCCTTGATTTCACAGGCAGTCAATGAGTACTGCGCATTTGACAGCTGGCCGTATTCAGCGACAGACGGCTCTTTCTTGCTAATTGGTCTAATGATTGACCACCAGCTGAACTTTGTCTTGAATTGTCTCATATTGGAGAGAGTGGGACATACGCAGGGTGCGCATGTGAGAGGTTTGTGTAGATATAAGGGGGATAATGATGTGTCAACGGAGTGGCTTGCACAGCCATTTCCGTTTTTGGATCAATTGTCTTGGCTGTGAATTGGCGCCGGAGCCTATGATAACGTAATCAATTGTGACGTAAGCGCTTAAGGAGAATGAGCGATGTCCTACCTTCTCCAAAGTAGGATACATACGAACGGATGTCAATCGATTTCAACGGACCTGGGGCACGTTAAACCAGCTAGAGCGGGAACGCGCCCCTACCTGGCGGTCGAGAATGCTCTCAGCTGCCAGGTCCAGCTGCAATCCCTTAAGATGGCGCTTGGCCCATGCACAGGTGATTTACCTGACATAGTGGGGAACGTCGAATGGATGGGATAACCGTCTGGCCGCGCAGCAGGCTCCGAGTGCTCGAAACAATGGTCCAAATAGGCCCTAAAACCAGCTCTGGAGCTTCATAGCCGAAGTCCTGGGAGTGGGCGGTCAGAAATATGTCTGGCCGTCGAACGCGGCTTGGAAGCGTCCGGATTGCGTCTACTATCCGCTGTTTTCGCCGCTTAGAATCGGTGACAATCAGGACCCGAAATCCCGCCCTGGGCACTGCACGATCGCGGGCGGGATTGACGAACAGCTCGTGATAGCCAAGTAGCTTTGTCCGAATTCGAGCCAAAGAAGCAGTTCCTCGATCCATTTCCATGAAGTAGGCAAAGCTCCGGTTGCCGGTCCAAAGGGTGAAACTTGCATCTGGCACAATTGGCACGGTCAGGCGCCGGTCCCGAATCTGAACCTGGGCTGACATTTTGACCTGACGATCCGACTCCCATTTCAGCAGGGACAATCCAGGTGTGATCTCGGAGCTCCGCATGAGGCAAACTCGAAACCGGTTGATTGACAATAGATGCTCTGCAAAGGTCGGCGAAATGACCCGAGACGAAACAGCGCGAAATGGTTGGTCACCCGGGGAGCCAATGACGCGATTTCCCTTCCTGCTTATCCTATAAATCTTCGCTTTAGTACCTTCGCCAAGTTGGGTTGGTCTTTCGATTCGTATCAAGAGGCTATGTTGCCACAATTGCCGAAGCCGTTTTCTTGCTCGCAAAATTGAGGGAAATAGCAAGTACCGAATCTGCTCCGTCGTGACAAGGCCATAATCACTGACAATCCGAAGTAGTTTCTTGTCGCGGTCGGTAATCTGAATTGGAGTGGTTTCTATGCTATTTCTTTTCATCGTGGAGTTTGATATAAGCTAGTCCGCATGCAACGGCGTCAAACATATTCATGAAATATCGGAAACGCCATCGCCGATTGGACTCCGGTAGGCGGACAGTTCCGGATAGAGTGAACATAAGACGCTCGCGACTTGCCGTTTTGTTGCCCAGCCATTCCCCGGTGACAACTTTCTTGATTGTGTTTGGCGCAATTTCATGCACGGGAATGCTCCAATCTTTTGCCACCCTGTGAATGCACTTTATCGCAATTACCAACAGCAAGTTTTGTTGTATTTGGGAAAAGACATTCTTCTCTAAGACAAGTGCGTCGGGCTTCTTTTCTTCAAGCAGTCGATGAATGGTCAGGGCTGACGCGGTTGAGGCGCATGTGTAATTGCCAGGACGTCGGAGTGATTTTACGCCATAGTCTACCAATTCTCTATCGACAAAATGAGAGACACCAATCTCCCGAAGTCCCGGATCAATCGCAATAAGGCTATGCTTTTCCTTCATATTTTCGAATTAAGTAGATGAATAAGGCGCTTCGCGATTTCTTGATTTTTGATAACGGTACATCGGAAGCCTCTCGATACGCGCGGTACACAACCTGTCTGTCATGCGCCTCGCAGATTCTGCGATAAGTATCGATTTGGCTCGTGTCGCCAAACTTCTTTGCGATTTCCTGGGCCAAGTATTCTGCGCGTTTGGATCTGTCAAGCTCTGATAGATTGCTTGTCATATTGTTTTCGTCTTAGTGGATAAGTTATCCGCCCTCTCACGGACTTCGTCCCGCAATGAATCAAACAAGTCAAAGAACAGTACCTCGACCGGACACTGTATGATCGCAGAGAGCTTGAGCGCGTTCTTCAATGAAGGCAATTTTCGACCTCTCTCCCAATGGGCTATGTGAGAAACGCTCTCCAAGCCAACAGCCATCGCAACCTCGCATAATTTGAGATTTCGTTTCCGCCTATAGAAGCGGACTTGATTCGGAAGTGGCTTAGTTGCTGCTCTGGTCATAGACTTCGTGATTCATTACGACCCGGGTAGCATAGGAGCGGTTCGAAATCCGCTCAATTGCCGATTTCGGCTACTTCCTGTGGATAAGGAAGTGACCCGGATCGAAGCGACTTCGGATTCAAGAGGACCACTACTTCATGGAGTCGTCAGCCTGTTTGGGTAAGTGAATTCACAGTGTGAAAACGAAATACGCTAGCGCATCTCACGAGTTTAGTCAATACCCCAAAGGGCACATCCGATTAGCCGGATTCGACAACTTTTCCTCCCTACCAGCGGACGCGATTGTTGGGTATCGTCTTTATATGCCTATACAAGAACACCACATCAAAGCGCTCCAAACCATTTACTTGAAGCAATGCGGACGCGATCTTTCTCACCAAGACGCCTGGGCAATGGCGCATCGTCTCGTCAATCTCATTCGCATACTCTCACAATCAGACCGCGAATCTCTGGAATTAGTTCGAACATTCCCAACTTGCCCCCTCGACGCGAAGACTGATAGTATTAATCAGATTTGACTTTGGCCCTTCGCTTATGCCACAAATTGCCATTTATGCACGTAAATCAACAGAATCTGAGGATCGTCAAGTCCTCTCGATTGACTCTCAGATAAAGGAATTGCAGGAATTTGCCGCGAGAGAGAAGCTCGGAAAGGTCGTTGTGTTTACTGAATCCAAGTCGGCAAAAGCACCAGGTCGACCGGCCTTCAACGAACTACTTAAGAGAGTCAGCAAGGGGGAATTTGACAGGCTTGTCTGCTGGAAATTGGATCGACTGGCTAGGAATCCGGTCGACGGTGGCGCGGTCATCTGGGCTGTCGAAGAGGGCAAAATCCAACACATATATACTCCCCAGCGACGATTCGACAACAGCGGCAATGATAAATTCTGGATGCAGCTGGAGTTTGGCATGGCGAAAAAGTACGTTGATGATCTGTCCGATAACGTCAAACGGGGCCTTCGCGCTAAAGTGGCTCAAGGTTGATGCCAGGTCTCCTCCACTCGGCTACCTCAACGATCTTATAACAAAACAAGTGGTGAAAGACCCGGTTCGGTTCCCGCTCATACGAAACATGTGGGATCTATTGCTCACCGGCGAACACACTCCGAATGCTATAGTGACAATCGCGACTGACGAGTGGGGTCTCACAACCCGCCAATTCAAGCACGTGGGTGGAGGCCCGGTAGCCTATTCGACCGTGTATTCCATTTTCGGAAACCCATTCTACTACGGAAAATTCCTCTGGAACGGAGAGTTGGTCGACGGCGCTCATGAGCCTATGATAACCTTTAACGAATTCGAGCGCGCGCAGTATCTCATGGGCCGTCGAACTCAACCGAGGCCTAAGCAGAAGTTCTTTGCATACACCGGGCTTATAAACTGTGGGGAATGCGGAGCTGCCGTTACAGCTGAGAACAAGGTCAATCGATACGGGAGTAAGTACACTTACTACCATTGCACCAAACGGAAGCGCGGTACCTATTGCCTCACAACGGGTCGTTGAGGAAAAGGAGCTCGAATCACAAATCCTCGACTTCTTGAAGTCGATTGCAATCCCTCGTGACTACCTCAATTGGGCGCTCGGAGTTCTCAAAGACCTTAAACGTGATGAGACCGCTGCCGCAGGCTCTCGGCTGTTGACCATTGAGAGTCGGATAGCTTCATTGGCGAAAGCGCAAGACTCTTTACTCGATATGAAGCTACGCGGATTACTTCCGGACGAAGAATTCTCCGCCAAGAGACACCAGCTCAATGAATCAAAGCTTCGGCTAGAAGAACAACTGCAACGAAGTTCAGTTGATGGCGTTGATCTCGCTGCTAAGCTTTCAAATTTACTTGTTCTGCGGCTAATGCATTCGAGAAAGCCTTACCCATAAGGCGAAGAACTATTTTGCGGCAGGTCGGTTCGAACCTCACGCTTTTGAACAAAATCCTACGTATACAAGCCCATGAACCGCTCCGAGCGAATAAGAGAAGAGCTTGATACGCAAAGACATCAAACGACTCCGTTCGAACCCGCATTTTTTCGCTCATATAAGCACAAAAAACCACTTAAAACAGTGAGCTTTTGTGCAAACCACTCCCTAGTGAAGGACGTTCGAACTTTGTGTCAGAAATTCGCACATAAATTGGAATTTACTCCCCTATCCCGCAAGAAGAAGTATAGACGGAAATAGAAGAAATGAGGAGGGAGGAAAAGTTGTCGGGATAGGCTACTACTTGTGGATAATACAAGACCTTGCTGAATTACTCTGCTGCGATCTTGATCTCAAGACTCGGTAGTGCTAGGGTTAGAACGTTGCAATTACGCAACAATGTCCATTAATGGAGGTGCTGATGAAACGACATCTGTACCCGTCGACCGGCGATGCACCGATCAAGGATCCCCTCGAAAACGGCTCGCCACTGCGCGACCCTACAAATGGAGGTTGAGATGTCCAAGTATCTCGGCTCCGAAGACCAGGGCCAAAAGCTTCATCATCCTGAAGATGTTGATTGAAGCAAGGGCGGTTGTGTCATGAGACACGCCGCCCATTTTTTACCAATTCAACACGCAAACAAAATCATCTGTTCCCCCTCTTTAATTACATGACAGGGGATAAAAAATCCCTCTGCATGAGCCGAGCTCACGCAGAGGGAAATACCAAGGGCATAAATCAAGTGCCAACTAATCAAGCAGACAAGGGCTTGATACTGCGGAGTACGAGGAACTGATGGCTCTCATGCCACCTAAGGTCGATCCAGTAGAAGTACAGAGAGACGCCGTTATGGGTAGCAAGGACATACGCGAGGTTCTGATTACCGTCAATCTCGAGCTTATTGCCACACGGGGAAACGATCCGGCCTTTTTTCCGCTCATCGGGAAACAGTGCATGAAACGTCTCTGAAATGGCGCGGTCGATTTTAAGGGCGTTTTCCTTCTTGATAGCGGCAAAGTGCTGTTCGAAGGAATAACCCTCATCATGCCGCACGAGCTCAACCGTCACTTCAGCTTTGCCACTGTATCGAACGGGAAAGTGTTCAGCTTTTAGGTTCACATTGAGACCAGCATAATTTCCATTAAACGGAAACTCTTTCCACTTCGGGTCGTCGAAGTCGACGATGAAGGTGAAGAACTTCTGATCGGCGACAAGTATTTCGGCTATAGCATTTTTGAGATGCTTGTCTTTCAGAACTCGACGAACGTCGTCGTCAGTCCCGCCGCGTTCGATAACAGCGTCAGTGATGGCCTTGAGGATTTCAAAGCCAGAACCCATTGCGCTTAAAAGCTCGCTTTTGTAACGTGCCATGTTAGACACTCCTTTATGTTTGGCATACCTCATATCGCGACCCTTGTGGTACGACTTAAGGCTTACCGATTCTGAGAACAGCCCTCTGGAGACCTATTTTAGGTCATGCCAAAAGGCTGCTCTCAAATAAAGGAGTGATCTTGGCTTGTCCGCCCAATAGGCGGAAGTTTGTAAGGAACAAAATATCAAGGTAGCTTATTGCTAAATAGATTGTCTGTCAATGCGGGTTCGAACCCGCAATTAGCAGACAAAACGCTTGTAAATATCGATTCAATCGGTCACTATCTTCTGAGATTTCCACTTCCCCCGGGTGTAGTGAAGGATGTTCGAACCATGCTGATTTCCTATCAAAACACGCCTGTTTCTTGACAGACGTCTTGCGGGAATCACTCCCTAGTGAAGGACGTTCGAACTTTATGTCAGAAATTTGGCCATAAATTGGAATTTACTCCCCTACCCCACAAGAAGAAGTATAGACGTAAATAGAGGAAATGAGGAGGGAGGAAAAGTTGTCGAGATAGGCTATAACTTGTGGATAATACAAATAATCAGTTTAGTGAATCTGCAAAGGGTCTTGATCCTCAAGGTTAGCGGTGCTAGGATTTTAATGTTGCAATAACGCAACAGCAACGAACATTTTACCGGAGGTGTCTATGTACAACTCCAGAACCCGTGATCCTGACGAGCCTACCAAAATCAGAGGAGAAGGTGGAAACTACTTCTCTGGTGGCGGCATCAACGGCTCCCTGAGAATTCGCGGGGGTGGCAGTGACGGCACTCGTTTCCGCCATGAGCCCAGCGATGGCGACCAAAGGCTTCATCATCACGATGATGATAACTGAAGCAAGGGCGGTTGTGTCATGAGACACTCCGCCCATTTTTTTGCTATACGGGTGTACCTTGTAATCTGTTCTTGCCTAGGTGTATACTTTTCTCGAGCCGACTAGGCTACAATATGATAAATTAATGCACCCTAGGTACGGAAAGGAGGTACCTGTGAAAAACATTGTCCTTTACTTGATTGCCATCGCAGTTCTGATTATTGTGGCATCACCCGAGGGAGTCTCAGACTTCCTGCTAAGTATAAGGGCGCACCTCACAGTGAATCCCTTAAAGAGGTCATCATATGTTAGCTGACTGGAGGGCTTCCCGTTACGCGGTTGACAGCTGGCTGTCACGCCCTACGGATCCAGCGGCACTCTCCTCCTTGTCTTCTCCAGGTCGAATCCAAGAAAAACACCAGCGCAAAGACAACTCGTTCAGGTTCAGGTGCATAAGAGCCCTTCGTGTAGAGGATACTTTGGCTGCACAGAACCGCTTTGACGAACAACTTTCAACAGAAGCTTTATTGACATCATGGTTCACTCTGACTATTATAACAAGCAGCAGGATAGGGGGAGCCCATGGTCACTTGCTCTATATGCTCCAATCCGTCGCCTGTCTTTGTCTTGAGTTAAGTCGTCTATATGCGTCTGTGGGTCAAAACCACAGCGTGATCCAGACTCATTCAAAAAAATGGACGTGAATATTCGACCCCCGATGGAGTATCATTACCAAATGCGTGTCGGCTAACGGATCGAAGAACCGGTGAAGGTTGTGACAAGACCCGTCCCGAGGAAGCAGCGTCACCGAAGGAGGATTGACCGTGGCGGTGGATTTCAAACAGTACTATACGGAAGAATGGAAGACAAAGCTCAGCCAGCCTCAGTACCAAGAGCTTAGCTCACGATGGAGAAGCCGATGGGACTTTGCAAAGAAATATGCGCCAGTCAATGGTAAAGTTCTCGACGTTGGATGCGGCGACGGCATTCTTGGCCAGGTTCTTATACGCGACCTGCACTGTCAAGTTCATGGGATAGATATCAGTGACTACGCGTTGGATTTGGCATCACAGCGTGGTATCATGACCGCGTACTGCGATATGTCCGGAGATCGCTTTCCATTCGTGGATAATACCTTTGACTATGCCGTGCTTGCCTGTACCCTCGAGCACATCATGGATCCGCTCCATGCCTTAGCTGAGACCCGGAGAGTCCTCAAACCAGGCGGCCTGATGGCTGTGTCCCTTCCAAATGTGGCATACTTCTGGAATCGCGTCTGGTTTGTGCTTGGAAGAACGTCCAAGGACTTTCTCCATGTGAATCCGGGTGAAGGAATGCATCTTCAGTTTTACAACTACAAGAATGAGTTCGAAGAACGCGTGCTCAAAAGCCTGGCGCACCTCACAGTTATACGGAAACAGGGAGATCTGAAGAACCCACGCAAGTATACTCCGTTTGGACGGGCGCTATTGCGGTTCGGTATAGCTGTCACACCAAATCTATTTGCACAATATACACACTGGCTCATTAGAAAGGAGTCTTAAGTATGGAACCACAAGTCATTAGAAATGCAGAACCTGCATTACGTCAACTGGATGCAGGGTCGGAATTGCGAATCATTTTCGATGGACTTAATGCTGCTAAGCACTTTGCCATGGGTTGGGTTTCATTTGAACCAGGAAGCAAAACGACGGCGCATACGCGAGATGTCGAAGAGGTCATCTATATTCTATCTGGAGAAGGGCGTATCGTAACTAAATCTAAGGAATACACGCTGCAGCCAGGCGATGCCATTCTAATCCCGGCAGGCGTCGAGCATTACCATGCGAACAAGGGTTCGATAAAGCTAGAACAACTCTACTTCTTCTCTCCACAGGGCCCGGAACGGAAATTGCGCGATTTGCCCTGTGTGGAGTGCTGAACGCGCTTGACACGTTCGAGTTCAGGTCTCGAGCACTGCCAGACCGAAAAGTTGCCTACATTTCGCTACTGTGCAGTTAGTCGCATGTAAAACTAGGACAAGCATGGGACCAAATGATGAAAACCATTGCCGAATTGGTTCAGGAACATGAGCAAGCTTCCTTTGTGGGGCGTGAAGCCGAGCTGACAATATTTACCATACTCTTGCAGGAAGAAGCGTTACAGCGACCACTTCTGAATTTGTTCGGTCTTGGAGGAGTTGGCAAGTCGTCTCTGCTGGGCGAATTCATGCGAGTCTGCTCTGAGAATAATGTGCCTGCGGCATATTCAGACTTCCGCGCACAGGGCCCGGATTTTCGAGCAATTCTCCAAACCATGCGAGACCAGCTGGTTGGCCGATCTGAGGCGGCAAATTTCGCGTTTAAACCCTTCGACGGTTGTCTCGATCGGCTGGCAAAGTTGGAGGCGCAAGTCGCCAAGAATTTCGCTGCTAGCCACCCGCTGGTGGCTGGCGCATCCACGGACGGAGTTGTTGCGGGAGCATCTGGCCTTGTTGGTGGCGCGCTTGGGGCTCTCCTGGGTCCGGTAGGAGCATATGGAGGGCTCGTTCTTGGTGCCGCTGCCGGCAAGGCTGCCATGCAGTCGTGGGGTCAGGGCGCTATATCTCGACTGGTAGCCCATGGCCTGAGCAGAGATGATGCCCGGTTCTTCGTTGATCTGGTCGGCGAGCTCACCAATACGTTTGTCGATGCGGCCAACGGCGTTGCCCTGGACGCCGGAAAAGTAGTACTGATGCTCGATACTTACGAAGACATGACACCTGGCCTTGACGAATGGGTCCGAGAACTGCTTATCCCCCGTTTGTCGGCACAGGTTCTTGTTGTCATCGCTGGGCGAGATCGATTGATTGAAAAGAGCCCGAATTGGCAACGCTACGGGACAGTAATGATAGAAAAAGAGCTTCTCAAGTTCACTGTACCCGAGGCGACCGCGTATCTTCGCAACGCCGGAATCCACGACCCCGGCCTAGTGGACAAGATTCTGTCCTACACTGAGCGTCTACCGTGGGCTTTGGCCCTGCTCACGGACATCAACCGAACCGGCGGCGAACTCTCGGCGGAAACCATTGAAGACGACCCCCACATCTATACCGTCGGTCACCGGGTTGTTAGCAGGCTCATAAGCCAGATCAAGGGATCGGCAATGGAAACATTGCTCGATCTTTGCACTGTTGCCCGACGGTTTGACTTGGATCTAGTGAAAAGCATCTACACGGATTTTGAAAAGGACGCTATTTACGACGACCTGAGAAAATACAGCTTTGTGAGAGTCCTGAGCGATGGCAGCTTGGCCTTTCACGATATAGTCAGAAGTTTCTTGGTGCTACAGCTTCGTGCGAATAAGCTCACTACTTTTAAGGATTTAAACGATCGGTTGTGCCGCTACTACAAGGAGCGCCTTTCTCAACCTGAATCAAAACTGCTGCTCAAGAGAGATGCAGTCGAGTATCTCTATCACGGACTGCGCGCCGATGAAGATCGGGGCATCGAAGCGTGCCGAAGCCTTTTGAAACAGCTGGATGTGGTACAGCAATTCGATCTCCGCGATGCCCTTTTGAGCGAAGTGGCTGACTTCGAGTTTCACAGAAGGGTCAATCAACGATGGAGTTCATATTGTAAGGCATTTCGCCTGATGAATCGAGGCGAGTGGGAATCGGCGAAGAAACTGCTCTTTGAGTTGGAGACCGCTCCAGGCCCGGATGCGCTGCTACGATGTCTTATCCTCGAAACGTTGGGAGATTTGTTGATTGGTCAAGGGAGCTATACCAGGGCGGTTAGTCTGTTTGAGGAATCCAGTCAGCTTCATCGCAGTGTGCAGGCAACTGCCGGCCTATTCGGTTTAGGGCAGACACTCAGTAAACTCAGCGAGGGGTATGCCATAATCGGAAAGTACAGCCGAGCAAAGGCTAAAGCTCACGAGAATTTAGAATTGTGCCGTTCGAACCAGGATGCGCTTGGCGAAGCGTGGGCTCTTAAGAGCTTGGGCGACATCTACCGTCTATGGGGGAAGACGCAACTGGCCATTGAGAGCCTTGAAGACAGCCTCAAGATCTTCGAGGAGAAAAAGGATGATTATGGTACCGCTACCGTCTTTGTACAGCTCGGGCGAGTGTATGCTCACTCAGGCGAGTGGAAGAAAGCGGAGTTGGTGCTGAAGGAGGCTTTAGCCAGAATGGAAGTCCTTGGAGTGGAATACTGCCGAGCCAATGCAATGTTGTTTCTTGGTAACGTCGCAAGACTTAAGCGTGAGTGGCTGAAAGCAGAGGGATGCTACCGAGATGCCCTTGCTATGCACCGGAAAATGGACTCCAAGCGCGAAATCGCAGCGCTCCTGGGTAGCCTAGGTTCGGTCTGCTGTCAACTCGGTCGCTTGGAAGAAGCTGAACAGCATCTAGTCCTCAGTCGCGAAATGAAGCGCGCCCAGGATTATACGCGAGGGGTTGCCGTAACCTCCGTCTATTTGGGCGACCTCCGGTTCAGGCAGGGACGATTCGATGCCGCACTAACGGAGTACGAGGCTGCTGGACGCCTGGCAGACAAATCTTCGTCGCATTTCCATCGGGTACAGGCACGGGTCAGGATGGCGGGTTGTCTTCGGGCCATGGAACAGACGAACCGCTTGAATGCCATGGTTACGGAAGCAGCTCGGCTCGCGCGCCGATACAAATACCCACATCTGATCGCCGAGCTCCGCATAATTGAAGGTACGCATGCCCTCGAGAACAAGGACCTTACAAGAGCCGCAGAGCTTTTTACGTCAGGGTTCACAAGCGCCTTAGACTACAACATCTATCTCGTGCATCAGCTGGCTACAGACTTCTTAGAGATAGTTAGCAGCTGGACTGACAGTATTACCCTTGCGGGGGCTATTGAGCTAATACGTCAGACTTCCACTTATTGGAAGAGTAGCGGCTGCCACAAAAGGGAAATACAGGGGCAGGTAGAGCAAGACCTTTCCGATTCTGATGGTACATTAGTGTCTCTGTGCGAACGATGTATCACGAAGCTGGAATCGCAACGTTCTACGTAGCCTAATTTGGAGCTTAGATATCTCCACTTGAGTGCATCCGAACAAGAATGTGGCACTTGAGTACATCAGCTTTTCACCGAACACGAAAAAAGAGAGAAGGGCTTACGCCCCCGCTCCCCTCTCCTCGTCCGCCAACCAATCGATGGAGGACGCGCCCTTCACGGGCGCGTGGGGTTAAGCGAGGCTTCATAAGAACGGCGAAGCTCCGATGCGCGAACGCGCGTCGGGCGGAGTTGTGAGAACGAATCGAGCTGTCTCACCCTAGTCAAGGATGTTCGAACGTTCTACCAGGAGCACCTGAGTGCACCCACCTTCACACAGACGCTTACACGCATACGAGAGGAAGCCAAGCATGACGCAGCCAGCGTCCGAGAAAAACGTTTGTACCACGCAGAGCAACTCAAGGAGCAACGGGCGGTTGCACGGCTCCACCCCAGGCTGCTGCGGCAAGCCCAGTTACTGCGTGCACGCGACCGGCGAGCCGATGCCGGGGCCAGAAGTGTCCATTCTCCCAGCGGGCCACGGTCCGCGCAGCGCAGCCGATCTGGGCAGCGAGTTCTCGGCGGGTCAGGTGGTGGTATCCGTTCTACATGCCGTACGCTGTGGTGCCTACGCCCTAGAGCTGAACCAGATTCTAACTACTCAATTCTTCTCACGGGCCGCCAACAAGTGTAGGAATCAGCGTCCCGGACTGATGCAAGCTCATCGGAACCTCGAGTATGGTGTCGCGTAGGAACTTACTGTGATCTACGACTACTGAATCCAAATAGCAATCGCCATCAGGGAAATAGGTGAGTGAATGTGTTCCGGCAAACATGAGAACTCGCATTCGTAGCAACACACTCCTGGCAGTCTTTGGGTAAGTGACAAAACAAGGTATAGAATCGTTACAATGATAGGACGCTCTATAGACAATTTGATCATAGCTACAGCCAGAGACAAAGTTTCTGCTGCTGACTGGAATAATAATCGTCATCTTGGGTTCCGTGAATTGAAGCGATAGAGTATCAACTTCGGCGACAGTTATGTCGCCCAAAGACGATTTCGTTACGGTTCGTATCTTGCTGAATCTGAATTCATGTACAAATTGCCACCAATTTTCAGCATCTGCACCTGTAACATTTTTGTATGCGTAAATGTCGGGCCTGAGCATCCAACCATCCATTAGGGGAATACATCTTCCTTGTGTTGGTAGGTACTCACGAGTTCGAGTAACTCCAAAACAACTGATTAACAAACAACTGAACATAGTCAACGCAACCACTGACAAGAATCTACAATTACTAGAATACACCGATAAATGCACCATTGTTGTACAGCCCTCCAATCCCATAGAGTGTCATAGCAGCAACTTTTTCCTGAGGCGCTAGAAAGTTCTCTGCGTTGTGCCCAATCATCCCGATTACTGACATAGCGTTTATACAGCCGTGAACTCGATATGCTCCATCTGTATCAATTGTTACCGCAAAGTCATTGGGGAATCGAAACCCGCTCACATGTTCAGATGGAATGATCGTCGCTCCAAATACCTTAATAGGCCCAACGTTTCCAAAGACATAATTCCTAACCTGCCTAATTCCTGACCAACTCAAAGGGTCAAAGATAGACATGTGGTTCTGGTATCTATCTCCGATTTCCGACAAGGTTTTGTAATCATCGTTGGAAATGCGGATACCTCCGTAGGTCTTTGTGTCACCCGCATTAATTGAAGCATCTTTTGGATAATCTTGATCGAATCCCTTTGTTGCCCCGTACTTGTCCTTTATACCAGATAGCCTTTGCCGGTCTTCTCTGGAAAGATGAACATAGCTCATCGCCTTGCTGTAATCACTTGCCGCCGCACCCCACCCGTTGACTGTGCCCAAATCAGAGATAAAGTCACCCTGAAGATCGGCCCATTTCCACCCCCCTCCCTTTGTAAGATTGAAACTGCCTATTCCAAAACTAGCCGTAACATCAGTACCATACATAATGCTGTTGCCGGCACCCTGAATGGTGCTTGAAGCAGCCATCCCCCCAATCTTAGTAACTGAGCCTAGCTGCGCTCCAAAAGTGCCGGCCACTGCACTCGTAACACCTCCTACCACGAGGTTGCGCAGCGCACCAGTGACTCCACCTTCTTTGAACCCTGCCTCAACGCCTTTCACCGTCGAATATGCTCTTAAGGCCCAGAATGCTGCAGCAAAAAACCAATTTCCGTCTTGGTCCACGCCCATGATAGGATTGTTTCCACCATACACATACCCGCTCGCAAATTGACTCGCTTTGTCAATCGACGCAAATTGGCCAAGTTCTGCATCATAATAGCGCGCGCCAAAATAGACATAATCAAATCCGCCATGCAGGTCGTGCTCTTTTCCTGAGAACTGATATGCACTCGGTTGGTTCCCCCAAGACTCAAGCATTTCACCGAACGGATAGTAATTATAGTACTCCGCCAAGTAGTACTCATTGCCCGCAGTCTGAGGTGGAACCCCTCTCATCAGTATCCGTGTCGAACCTACCTGATCGCTCAAGAAATAGTACAACTGGTTGCTGCTGTTCTGCACGTAATTCGCAATCCTCCCCGACGGCCCATTCACAAACAGGTCGACCACATTGTCGTTCTTGTCGAAGGTTGCCAGAAGCAACCCTCCGTCGTATAGGTAATAGGTCTCAGTGAGCGATGTTCGTGGACACTGACCCGGAGGAACGCTCCCATTAGCAACAACCCCACTGTCCAACTCTCCGCCGACTATCGATTGCTCGGACATCACCAACCCGGAGTCGCCTCCCATCACCATCCCTTCAATCACGATCCCGGTGTCGTCGTCGCACTGCACATAGTAGGTGTAACTGCTGGCCTTCTTGATCCGAAGTCCGGTCTCGTCATAGCCGAACCCCAACGCAACATTGGACCCGCCGGGTGTCGCCGGGGTCGCTGTCGAAGCAATTAATAAGTTACGATAATCGTAGGTCATACTCAAGACGCCGCGTGATGGATCCGAGATCAGATTCCCAAGCATGTCGTATGTCCGCGGTTGGCTTGAGCCGGTCATCGATATCAGCTTTGATGACCCAGGCGTGCTGGTACCGTACGTGTAATTAGTTACTGCTCCGCTTCCGGACACCATCTGTGTCCTATGCCCTAAAGCATTATACGTAAATTGTTGATCGAAAGTGGAGCCAAAGGACGTGTTATCCGCCTTGATTAACCAGCCAAGGTCGTTGTATTCATAGTACCAATCGTGGGTACGTATCGCACCATCAATGGAATTGGCTGTCGTGCTCCTCCGCACTCGCCCGTTGTAATACTTGATAGGATCAGATTCCGGGTGATATTCGAATGCAGTTGCGACGTGGTCAGCCGTGCCATTCCTCACAATAGAGACATCGCCGAGCTTATTCAGAAAATCGAGTCTGCCTTCTGGCTTGTACCTGTAGTCAAGTTGTTGGACAGTGTCATGTCTGGGAATGAGCGGCTCCTCAACAAATAAGTCGTATTTCCCAAGAAGTGTCCGCTTGTGGCTGCCGTCGGGATTGTAATAGTAGGTGGCGTAAGCCAAGGTATCAAGCGGTTCTCCAGACAGTACTCCTCGTTTAATAGATGCAATCCGTCCAACCTGGTCGTATTGATAGGTGAACACGCGCGCTGTGACTGCATTAGCCGAATCCGGGTACACCACAAGTTTCGCCAGTTTTCCGTCACGGGAGAAGTAGTGCTGAATCACTTTTCTCTTGGCCGTGCCAGCCTGGGGAAGTTTGACTACTGCCTGATCCCACTCACCGTTTGATGAGTAAGTGAAGTTCTTATAGTAGCTGCTGTCACTATTCTGAATACGGACAAGCTTACCCGGTGCAAGTAGGGTTGTATTGCCTGATTGATAATAGTCATAGGTCCACTTGTATGTTATGCGAATCGGAGTCGCCGGTTGCGTTGGGTCGTCGGCATGTGCTTGTGTGAAATATAGAGAGTCTGCTATGCCCTCCTCAATCTTGCGTCCAAGCGGGTCATACTTGAAATACACGGTCTGCAGGCTATCGCGTCGGCGCTGATTCTGCATGAAACGCAAATTTCCAGCGCGGTCATATAGCATTCTGATTGTTCCATAATCGACCTTCCAGGTAGCAGTATCCTGGCCTAGTGCGTTCTTAGCCGACCATCGAAGCGGTATCTCCGATGTTGTCGTCGCACGGGAAGTATCGACGAGAACTGAGTCCAGCCTCTGCGTCAACTTGCTGACAGTCTTCAGCGTGACGTTCCAGGTATCTTCGCCGATTCGATATGGTGTTATCTGTTTGGACCAGCGCCCCCACTGATCTGCATGAGCAATAGTCCTTAGTCCATCTGGATCAATGGTTTCTGAAATGCTATAAGGCCCACTCGGATCGGAATCTTCGCTCCCGGATGTTGCCGTGGATTGATGTGCAGACCCCAGCCGCAGGTCAGGACCGGATGCGCCTGATCTCACAACTTTCGAATCAGCATCTCTGGAGTAGGCGACCTCAGCGTATGGGTATCCCTCGCAATCGGGTCCTCGAGTTGAATCTCCATCATAGTAGGCGTTGACTTCCGTAATTGCTGTACTCCACGGAGAGAACGCGGCAACTCCTGTCTGGCCGACTGTGTCCACATACGGCAGGTAGGATTTCAGTACACGCCCACGCCCGTCATAAGTCTTGAGGCCGGCAACAATGGCTCTCTCCATACCCCTCACAGAATCCATCACACGATTCTGAAGCGTACGCCCGTAGGCGTCGAAGTAGGATATCGCTACAGAACGTACCTTCTGCTGATCGGTACCGGATGGGTTTGCGCGGTAAGAATATGCGGTCGTCTTAACCTGTGCAGGGGACGCCGGATCATATCCTTCCGGGGTATTGAAATTGACGCGTGCGTATGCATCGGCACCAACGTGGGAGGAACGGGCGACAATTCTAACCGTATCCCACTTAGCGACCTCAAACGTCCCAGTGGCTGTTTCAGAGCATTCGTCATCATATCCAGGGCATTCGATCTCCACCATTAAATCGTTGTTCCTGTATACCTTGCTCTTCGATTGTCTCGCTTTGGCATTAGCTTCTGTCCTCAGCGTGTAAGCGATTGCTTGAGCATACTCAATAATAACAACCTGGGAATCCAGTTCAACGTTAGATGCTTCCGCAATCCGCGATGCACTGCTTAGCGATGGAGTATAGTCCACACGAGACAATGAATCTCCATACGAATTGAATGTAGCCGCCTGACGATGCAGCTCATCATATGTAGTCGTAACCGGGAAATTACTTCCATTTGCTGTGGAAACAATGATACCTGTCTGTTCATCATAGACCGTACTGCTGACTGCTGTCTGAGCCGGATGGAACCGGAAATCATCGAATATGGCGTAGTCTCCTGTAGATGCGCTGCCGTCGTCAGCAAGTACCAATTGAAATCTTAGCTTATTAAAACACGTGTTGGATGTTCGCATCTGCTCACGAATATCAAAGCTCCCCTCAACACGTGTCCACTCTCCGCTTCCAACCTGAGATTGCGAGAATTGGAGGGATTTATACCCACCACTGCATGTTCCCGGCGGGGTAGCGTCATCCAGACACCAACAAAAAACTATGACCTCGTGATTGGTCTTTACCCAGCCCGAAAAGTAGTAAACGCTGTCCTGGAGCATGTCTCTCTGAATGATTCTTGATGGACCCCAGTTTTTCTCCCATGTGGCTGGGTTGTCAATTAGCTTAAATGCCATGCCCCCAGTATGTGCGTCTGTCACTAATTGATGATAATCTCCTGTCGCAATCGACCAACTGTCCCAGGAAGCAGGCTGTTCGAAATCCTGGTACAAGAACTGGCCGGGTTTGCATCCGACGGCGGCGGCCACTGGTCGATTTCCGGGCGCGTCGTACTTGGATGATGTGATTACTCCATTTGGTCCACAGGCTGCCACTACATTCCCTCGGATGTCGAAACTCTGATTGTCCGGCAAGAGAGAATCTGTATAGACGATGTCTGTTGGTGTCGGGAGGACGGTACGATATGTATAGTTCTTGGATGGCCGCCAGGAGCCGTTTTTGATAAAGTCGGTCCTGGACTTTGCCAGCAATGTGTCCTCACCATGATGTAAGGTGCGAGTCTGCTCCGCGATCTGAACGAGAGCATTGTCATTGATCATCGCGGGGTACTCGGCAAGGGTATAGGCTGGGACGACCTCGTCCAGAATATACGAATTGGTATCCACGTACTGTGTCTTGGTTCGGATAACCTGATTACTTAGCAAATCATACTCATATCTGACACGCGAAAAAAGACTGTCCTTGTACGTGTCTACCCTATCGAGTCTTACTCTATACACGTCGCTGGGATAGCCAGCTGGCGCATACAGCGAATGATAGGAATGCACCGAATCCAGCTTTCCTGACGTTGGCTCTGTGGCACCTACATAGCTGTATGTCAAATACTCAGTACCATCGAGCCGAAATGCACCGTTGTCAATGCCGTAGCGATCAGCCGACTTTAGATCTGGAAAGCTTCTTCCGTTATAGATGGAGTTGTCATAGAATCCTGATGTATCAATATCATTATAGAACATATGCACAGCATATCCGATTGAATCAAGACTGGTGCTCATCAAATGAGGAGTTGATTCTTTTACTTTGGCAAAACGAGGAGTGGTGACCGAGCGATCAAGGAGACCACCGTCGTAAGCGTATGTAGTGATAATTGGTTCTGGGTCGTTCACATATTGACGTGTTGTCACCGAACTTACAGCCAGAAACGGTGCATCACCTGAAAAGAGAGTGTCACACAATCTATGGACCTCAACATTATCGACAGCATTCGTGTAGTCCCACGGCCCGTCCGTTGTGTCACTCCATTGACGGGGAGCAATAAAGAACCCTTGCTCGTCTACCGAGTAATTGACCTTCAATGAATGCTTCATTGGGTCCTTGTTAAGTAGGAGCCTAGTGGCATTCTGTTCGCCAAACCTGAAAAGATCATAAATGTGTGCGTAAACCGCATCCCCACCGTGACGTAAGAAGGCCTTACTAGAGGACGCCACGCCGTCTTGCCCCCACCGGCCATTATTAATGTTCGTTCCGGTTTTTGAATCAAGCCATCCCTTACTACCTCCAATGAAATGTCTAGTTATTACTGTATCGTAGGTACCCTTGCCAGCGGTGGGACCGAACGTATACGCGAAATCCCCCAATGTAAGAGTCGCCTTTGTCATGTCCCATCCAGTGGAAGCAATATCAAAGATATACGTGAAACGACTTCCGGTCCAGCGATACATAGCGACTATTCCGGTGGACGAAAGACAATATGCCAGTCCTGCACCATTGGTCCACAGACCAGTCATCGCTTCTCCATCGTCATCTGGATCGTTGCCCGCCCATTGCCAATGCGTGGAAAAGCCCGTTGCTGCTGTTGATGGAACGAGAGCATCCAAGTGTGAACGTTTTCCATCATCTCGGACGTAGTTCCATACAACACCGTTGGTCTGTTCCGAGAGTGTTCTTGAACGCCATGGCGAATCCCCACCTATTGGTAGGAAGCTCGACCAGGACATGCCATTCCACTTATTCGCGTACAAGTACCTTGAACCCATGCAGCCAATGTAATCATGACCAATGAAGATGTTCCCTCGTATGTCATACTCGTATGCCGTGTTGACTTCAGCGGTTTCATAGGCGAAATTTCCATCCACAAACGAAGTACTATTCACATATTTGCCCCAATACAAGTAGGTATAGTGCCCCTCTTGAGAAGGTTCATTATCAATGTAGTGAGTACTCAGGTCAAAGAGCGACAGGATGACCATACTATTTCGCATCCGAACGCCGCACATTAGATAGTTGGTGCCATAGGTATCAGCAAAGTCATTGCTATGCCAACTTCCATAGTCCCATTGGAAGTATTTTGAAAGTCTGTGACGCGTGCCGGTTTCTCGCGACCAGGTCCCCAAAACCATGAGAAAGCAATCCTGTCCCGGGTAGATAAAGACTTGATAGCCACCGCGCGTATACGCATTTTCGATGGTATCCTGCTCCCAATATCCACCACGCCAACGAAGGGTAATCAACTCATTGTTATCCCCCGGTATTATCACAACCTGCCCTGGCAGGATACCGGGCCGGTCCTTTACTTCCGAACTACCACTAATAGTCAAGATGTGCCAATAACCATCCCAGATTGCGATCTTCCATTGATTGCTCCCGGAGGGATGCGTGATGCAAATTCCATCCGAATACCAGGCAGGCGCAGGTGCCTGAACTTCACTCAACAGCAGCGCATCTAGACGCGCAAAATTGTTCGCGGCAGGCACTTGATCGTAGCCGATCTCCTTGATTGCTCCTGAAGGATAGTAGATCTTGTGAATAGCGCCGAACGAAGCACTTTCTTCGTCGAGAAAGTATTCAATGTGAACCGGCGGCAGGCTTGCTGTGCTTCCGTCGGGAGTCCACCTCGTTATGGACGAGAGTAGGAGCTTCTCGAAGGGAGCCCCAAGATTTACCATTTTGCCAGCGTTCAGGTAGGTGTATTCAAGTTTCAGTTTTTGAGCCACGATGCCGGCTGCACTCTTTTCGACCAGCATATCGCATTTTTTTGAAAAGAAAATCTCGTAATTGTTGTAGCCTAGCACAGTGTCGGCATCCTGCCTGGCTGAGTAAGAGAGTTCAAGTGTTCTGCCGTCATCAGATTGGACGGTAGAAAGGTACGAAGCCGATACATACTGATGCGCTGAATTCGCAATGGTGCCATTGGAATACCCCACCGTAAGATAACGGAGGTCGCGCAGATAGCTGAATGCCACCCAGTGAAGGCTGTCTGGGTCGTGAATCACCTTCAGATCCCATTGCGTTGGATAGATTTTGTCGTCAGTGGTAATCCCATTCCCCACAAACGTGCCATAACACAGAATATTGCGGGTCGCATTCCAGCTTGCTGGTGTCGCAGTACCATCACCGTACCTGTAGATAGTGCCATCCTCACGCTTAATAATCCACCCAATGACGCACGGTACACCGTCGATGGTTGCAGCTACTCTGGTAATAGCCCAGGGGTCGCCGGATTCCGGCAAATAACTGTTGGCGACTCCGTCCTTTTCCTTAAGTCCGACAACAGTGTTGTCGAGAATCAAACGATAGTCGTCATCGCTGATGTCCACGGTTCCTCTGTGGTCAGCAACAATGCTCTGCCCACCTAACGTGAACCCTAAACCAAAGGGTGAGGCTTGTGCGCGGTAGTTCTCCTGTTTAGCCTGAGCGAAAACATTTCCATTATAGTCGAGCGAAAGCGACGCACCATATCCGTCTCGGCCAGGAAGTGACAAAAGTGGAAACGATTCGACGTGTTGTCCCGTATATAAGTTCACCGATTTACTGATAATTCCGGAATTTTTAGGATCGCTCCAAAGTGAGGCTCCAGCACCGGATGACTTGACCACACTAGTAGTCGCGCTCTGGCTCCCTCGACCGGTCTGGACATCCCCGCCCGGGTCATATGCAAAAACAACACAAGGCCATATGACAAAGGCGACGGTCAGAAAAACTCCCCGGACCAACAGTTTTTGCGACTTCACGATACCTCCGGAATATGAATATAAATGTGCGTACTGACGTTCTGATTGCGAAATACATTCATCGGCACCCATGTGTGCGGTAATCAAAATCTGATGTCACGTAATGCTATTTCAGCAGTAACGATTTTCGTCCCAAATACTGACCATTGTATTGCAGTTGGTAAAAATACACGCCGGAGGCTTCCGGTCTATTGTCTTTGCCCTTGCCATCCCAGACGATTTTGTGCGAACCAGCCTCGAATCGTCCATCCGTCAGCGTTTTGATTTTTCTGCCAAGAATATTATAGACAACTAGTTCGATGTGGACTGCCCTCGGCAGATCGAATTGAATGACAGTCTCTCCATTGAACGGATTCGGGTAGTTTTGGTGAAGGACGAAGGTCGTCGGCAACGATTGGTCTTCTTCGACTTCTACATCGGTTATTTGATCGCCCACTATGGCGATATAGGCATCTGTATTGTAATCGGTGACCCCCTGAAAAGTACTGTCCAGCGGGTTGACCATCGGGAATCCGCCGAGGTAATTGGTCCCCACTATGTAGACGGTTCCGTTTTTGTCAACGACAATCGAGCCTGCACTATCAATCCCAGAGCCACCGAGAAACGAACAATATTCCACACCTCGGCCCATTGGGGAAAACTTGGTGAGCGTCGCTTCTGGTGAATAAACACCCTCCCAATGCTCGTTGAATGAGTCGAATGCATTCTTGAGTGGGTATCTTGGGCCGGTAAATGCACCAAGCACGTAAATATTACCCGAACCGTCCACCGTAATATCCTCAAGTACGTCGCCACTATACTCCCAGTCCCCCCAGTAAGTCGAGAATTGAAGATCACCGTTCGGCCCCACGATACTCACCACTCCGTCATGATAGTGGCTTACACTGGGATCCAGCGGATTAAGCAATGGATACCCACCTTCAAACACTGAGCCAGCCACATATATGCGACCCTGAGTATCTAATTCCATGGCCTCCAGACTAGTGCCGTTGTCGCCGCTTATGTAGGTGCTGAATACCACACTGTCAAAGCCAGGGGAAAACTTCGTTATGTAGCCTGCATTACCATCCCCTTTGATTGAATCAAACGCGTTCTTGAACGGAAACTGAACAGAGAACCTATCCGGCATTGTCTTGCCAGAAAGGATTATGTTCCCATCAAGATCGACAGCCACTTTTGTTCTGTCACTTCCACAAGCAAAATAGCTGCTATAGATAAGTGAGTCGCCTGTGGGCGGCAATTCTACAATAAAACCGTAGCTGTACCAACCGGAATATCTTTGAAAGGCGTCTCGTGTAACCACGAAGTTATCCGAGAAGGTAAATCCGGAAGCATATACATGGCCATTCGGACCAATCGCGATCCCAGTCACCGAGTCTCGTCTGCTATTCCCCAAAAAAGTAGCGAACTCTATTTCAGTACCGGCCGGGTTCAATTTAAGGACGAAACCGTCAACATCCGTCCCCTTGATCGGTTGGGCGGCTGATATGGATGGTAGATCGTACGATTGAGTGCCGCCACCGACCACCGGCTCGCCGGCTGGCGTGACGGCAACTTCATTACTTACATCGGAGCCGCTCCCGCCGTAGAAAGTACTGTAGAGGTAGTCTTGGCAATTGGGGGAGAACTTCGTGATGTAGCCATCCCAATCAACGTCTTTGATCTCGTCGATTGCCAGTCGGACTGGAAAGTCTGCCGAACTGGTCTTCCCTGTGGTGTAGACGTTTCCCGATGAATCCAGGCCAATTCCGTATCCATAATCATCCGCACTCCCTCCCCAATAGCTAGAGAAAGTCAGGAAGGGGTCAATCACAATCGCAAGCTCAGTAGATACGTCCGGCAGAGCAAAGCCAAAGGACTTGCCCTCGACTACGTACGAACACTCTATTTGTCTATTGGATGGCAAGGCGAACACGGATGCGGCTTTCTGCGTGATCCGCCCCCAATCAGTGGCCACGACCAGTTCGCCGTCACGACCAGTGAAAAGAGAATCAATCCCTTCATAGTGTATTCTGATCGCCAGTGGATCGGCCTCAGGCGCGATCACAAAATCGTATTCCAAATGGCCGTTCTGGAAGTAATAGCGCAGGTCAACACCCGCATAAATAGACTTGTATCGAATTGACTTGTAGGTTGGAGTATGCCGCACCCACTTGCTGGAGTCGTTGCTCAGGAAGTAATTGCAGTAATAGGGAGACTGGTCCTCTCCTATAACTTCAGCGACACTATTGCCTCCAGCAAAATCCTCGTGCACCAGACGGGTAAGCTGTTCCCCGGGCAACCGTAGCGAATCCTCGGTCTTTCGAAAGAACTGATAGTAGATTCCGGCCTTGGCGAACCAGACCGAGGCACCGTTAACTTTGGATTGGAACAGAATCGAATCCGGCCACTGTCCGCAGTTCTGGATGAAGACGTTAGGGCTAATAGGCTTAAGTTGGATATCAGGATATGCAAATGCAAGGGAGGCTGCACAGAGGATCACAGTGGTTAGAACCCCAAGTGACGGGCCAAGACCAAGGATTTTTCGACCAAACCGCACGCCTACAAGCATATGCTTGTAACCCCCGTAATTGCGTAGATAAGAAGCCCCTCCCACCTAGATGTGTCTGCGCGATCGAACTTGTAGTCAGCTAGGCAGAGCGGAGACTGATTAGTTGCTTGGAATGTCGATAATGCAATCTCATTTGTCAAGTGAAAAGATCAAGTCAGGGAAATTCGAGGGTCTGTGACCTATCGGCACCGTGGCCTTGTCATACTGTGTGAAGAAACACACGCCAGCCATTTCCTGACTCTCACAATCACATGCCTGTGGTACTGAATAGGGTTTTCAGGGGTGAAGGCGGTTACTGCCGAATACAGGATTTGTCCTTGCAGGTCTCGCTTATGCTGCTCTTATCAAGCGTCCACCCAACCTTAATGCCCGGAATCTCCCATACTGCTCTCTTGCATGACTTCACTCCGTGGACCGGACCAATCTGAGTTAGGGAACTCAACAGGAATGTCTGTGTGTAGTTCACGCAGAACTCCTGCCCGGTATTCAGATAATCGATGGCGTCGAGGTATTATGTGAAGTAAGGCGCCACCAATTCGGGAATTGAGAATACGCTTTCGCGAATCAGCGGTACATGCAAAGAGAACGTGGACTGCTTGAAACGACGTCTCGCGCTTCAATTGCCTGCTACATTCAGCATGCGTCCACCGTTCTTGCACTGAGAATCAAGAGCAGTTTCCAAGGGTAGGTTGGATCGACCATTTCCCCCGTCGCAGACAGCACCGGCCCCTCGACCAACAACCCAAGACAATTCAAGTTGTCGAAGAAACAAGCGATGGTCGTAAAATTCAATTGCTGAGAGGTAAATGCGATGATCGTTATTCTTCATATGTTATTCAGTGAGGGGCATACCCACGAACAAGCTTCAAGCAGCATTCTCCTCCTTGAATGGGCCGAGCATAGGTAACTCTGACAACACTGTTATGGATTTGCGCGCCCGAGTCAGCCCGACATACAGGTTTCTCAAGTCCATGGTGTCTGCATTGAGCAACAACACGTGATCATATTCAAGTCCCTTGACTAGTACGGTCCTCGAGATTAATCGGAGCCTCTCTTGACGGCCAATTGTGCGCGTGATGTTTCGGACCGCCCAGGCCGCTCTTCCTAGGTCTGGATCATCGCTATTCTTGGCAAACTCAACGGAACGTAGCATCTCGGACCAGAGTTCCTCTCGATAGACATTAGTTTCGGGACAGTATCTGAGTTGGACAAGCAGGTCTTTGACCCTGGCTATCGAGTTACTATCGATGATTCCCGCTACGGCCGCATAGAGTTTGCCGTGCTTCTGCCCTGTATCCCGAGGCATCCTACCAGACTTCAATGCCCTCTCGAGAGTCGTGGTCGACTTAGACAAGTTTCTCATCCAGATTTTCGCAAAACTTACGCATGAAAGGACTCGTTCAGCACCGGTCCTAGCCTGAATCAGTTTCGCATATTTGAGAAGATCAGGGCATTCAATCGCCTCCATAGACTTGTATTTGCCACCGAGCACACAGGCCATTTTGTGACATTCAGCGGGCCATTGAAGCAGGGCTACAACAGATTCTCGATGAATTCCAAGATGTTCATAACACACACGCCTTTGCTCTTCGATGGAAATGTGTTTCCAGATAACTGGAGCACGCTCGAGGCTTATAGCTCGTTTTGCTAGCAATTCCCTACGCACTATTGTAAGCCATTTGCCAAGCTGCTCATTTTCGCCACTCCAACGCCACGGAGTCTCCAGCTCTGGGAGCTTTTCAAAATTCGCCAGGATGTCCCGGTCCCAATCGACGGACTCACCGGCAAATCCAAAGATACTTTGGAGGGGGTCGCCTAGAATGCGGCAGGGGAGTATTTCAGCAAGAGACATTATGAATCGATGCTGTGGGACAGTACAATCCTGGTACTCATCAACAAAGATACCTCCAAAAGAGTTGGTAAGTACCTTTTGGATTGCCGGCAATTTTGAGACTGACTCAGCAGCGGGATTGAGCCTGCTCCACTCTTCATCTGTTTCCGGTGCACCCGTGATAAGTCCTGATGTCATAGGGTAGCTAGTCGCCAATTTCAATGACCAGCCTGCGATTGTCTCAATGGTGTACTGCGATTTGGCAACACCTAGGGCATGAAGTCGACGACGCAGGGCGGCCACACCCGCGTGAGTGTGTGTCAGTATCAGCTGCGGCTTACTGGAGGTCATTGCAACTGCTTGTGCGATTGCGTGAGTCTTCCCGCATCCTGCCGGTGCTACCAGAACAGCTCGTTTCGCTTGGGCTTGTCGCTCAAATACCTTTCGATCACTCATACATCCACTTTGACACAACTCGCAACGTTCGGCCGAGCGGAGTTTCTTCAATCTGCTGGTAGCATATGCCGATCAATTTACCGAGTTCTTCTCCTCGATAAATATCCTAAAACCACTCCTCACTCTTAGCGGTGATACCAAAGATGTGTCGCGCATTGAGATCAGAAATCCCTTGCTTCAACCAATCATTGGGATCTGGAGTTGAGATACGTACCCCGTTGCCTATGGCGTTGCTAAGTTTTGCACAAACGCTTTCGTGACCGTTACACCTCGCGGCGAGTAGGACCATTTCCGTGAAGGAATCCCACGGAAGATCAAGCGCAACTCGCTCTTCAGTAGAGACGTTTCCCTCCCAACAAAAGACTTTTACGCCAGTCTCGCGCTGCCATCGCTCGTCTACAACAAGCTCTGGGTTGTCTGAGTCTACCAGCAGTGCTGTGTCAGTGCCCAGTTGAGCAAGCTTCAATGCGCGGACTTTAGCCTGAGGGCCTCCAGCGCCGTCAACAACAATAGATCCCCGATGAGTTAGCGGTAGGCCCTCATTTTCGGTTTGCCAGACTTCTTCAAGGCCCCGGGTCAATCCTAATTCCGTTTTCCCCTCAGCGATCACAACGCGCTTTGCAAGAAATGCCTCCGGCATCGCGCGCAGAATCGGCTGAAGATCGTCAGCAACGACAGTGACACAAGTCGTAGCGTCTCGAGCCATTACATACTGAACATCAGCAGCCTTCAACTCAATTAGCGTGACCGCCGAGTGCGTTGTGAAGAAGACCTGACCGTCGGTACCTTTCGGTCTAAGCGAACTGAGCAGGTGCCGCAATCGATGGGGCTCCAGACCGTTTTCAATTTCGTCAATCAACACAATGCTACCTTCAGAGATAGCCAGTGATTGAGGGCCAAGCGCGACCAGTCGACGCGTGCCCAGGCCAGCAGAATGCAACGGTACCTCACCATCATAAAGGCCAAGGACTCCATATTGGGAGCCCCAGTGCGGAAGGTAGAGCGATGGTCGAAACTTGTTGCGAACGATCGCGCCTATTTTTCTGGCAGCTACCTCTGCCTTTCCTGCGGCCTCGCCGAGATGGGAGAGCTCCGCCTTTTCCACCTGATGTCGTGCGCTCTGCTGGGCCAAGGCTAATGCCCGTCTACCTCCTTCACCACTCTCTGTAGCACCCGAGAGTGCCGACCCACGAGTCCAGGTCAGATGCCGATTTACGTCCGATGTGATCCGTACGACTCCCATCAATTCACGATCTCTCATTGAAAGCGGTTTGCCTTCGGGCGTCCGGTCATTCATGATGACCCATGAAGGTTCAAAAGAGTCGTCTACTGTAAATCGAATAGTCAGTACAGCTTCCGTCTCGTCATCAGGTTCATCGATCAATTCACTCGTTTCCTGCTTCCATCCTCTTAGGTACATGCCAAACTTACCGACTGTAATCAGTCTATCTGGCAAATTTCCTACAGTCACTTCAATCTGAATCGGATTACCTACGTCCAATAGATGAAAGTCCGCTTCACTCACCTGCAATCCGTACCGTGGAGACAAAGCGAGCTCTATAGCGTCCAACAGCGTAGACTTTGTTGAATCGCCGTGCCCTACAAGGCACAGAAATGAACCCTTAGGTACCCACGTAGAGGATTTGATGCCCCGAAAATTCTGAATGGATATCTGACGGATTTGCATAGTGGTCGTTTGTTCAAAATTCCCCAATACGGCCACAGTCTACACCTTTACAGGTCGATTGTCACCAAAAAAGTGACTCGGCTAGCACTGGGATCGAAACGACAAGCGATGCATTCCGAGTACCACCAACGCTAACTAGGGTATCAGTTTAAAGGGCTCTCCTTCGGTAACACGGCCGTCCCAGAGAACAAAAGTAACCTTGAAGTCAGGCTTTCTCAGCCCTGCGACTGCAAATGAGCAATCATCATGTAGTTCTCCGTGCAAGAAACTCAGTTGGTGGCCTCCAACAAAAATCCGAATCTAATCAAAGTGTTCAGAACCTAAAGGCGAAATAGCCCAAAAGCAGATGAACAGGGGCCCGAAAGTGCGACGTTTGAGGGGCGTTGTGAGAAAGTGGACACTTGTGTCACATGGCTCCGTCTGGTGCATGATATTAGAAAATCTATTGAAGATATGAACAACGCGGCCTTGAAGCTGACGTAAGGCGGTCAGTAATTCAATCTGCAGCCGACTCCTTTGCACTCCTTAGCCAAACCATCTAATGATCTTTTGCCATAGGGTCACTCTTTGAGTGACTGGCTGGGATTCGCCCCGATTTTCTCTGTAGTAAGCATCTTTGATTCGAGCGTCCTGGGCTCGACCACTGCGGATTTTGTCCGGAGTCCACTTTGGAACCCATACAACCCTTCCATTCTTTATCCAGTAGTGAGACTGGCACTTGAGGCTCCAATTGCCTATGGAGGGATAGAGTGATACAGTCTTTCCGTTGAAAGACAATTTCCAATCAGTGGGGGAAAGCGGGGTGACAACCTCCTCACCGCATCCGCAAAAGCACTTGTGCACAGCGGTGCCATATTTGCTTGAGACGTACAGCACCTTTTCATCAAGCTTATCAGGAATTTTTTCTACAAACTTATGCGTGATGATCATTGTGAACTAAAATACCGTCGTTGATTGAGTAGGTGGTGTTGAATTCCAACGCGAGGTCTTGGTAGTAACCATTTAGTTTCTTCCATTTGATGACAGCTAGAATCGCGCCCAAGGCGTTAAGCTCGGCAATTTGAATGTTCGTAGCGTAATCGTCTTTTTCACCGTCAGTCGCAAACGCGATTCTCTCGTTGATGTGGTCACACTTGTCTGGCGTGCACGTTGTTACTCTGACATGTCCAAGAATCGACTCGTCAATTTTGAGAACGCCGATCCCGGTTTCGATAAAAGCTATCTTGTTCGCCAGGAGGAAGTCAACGATCTGTCGTTTTATTACCGGACCTCCATTGTCGACGGCGATGAAGACGAAGTCCATGGTTGATAATTCGGCCAGATTCTCATTGGTTATGTCGTAGGGGTGCGATTGAACATTCGAATGCATGTTTGAATAGATACACTTGAAGTACTCCGCCTTCTTAGGGGACTGATCGAGGTCATGCTTGCTTGCTGCGCCCGGAGCACGAAATGCGTTATGGTTAACGAAGCCGTCTCCATCAAAGAGGTGAATTTCCTTTACACAGGTCTTCGCGACGAAATCGAGAATGTACGACCCGGTGCCACCCACGCCAACTATGGCGACTTTCGCACCCCCCAATTTCCTCGATATTGCGTCGATGCCTGCCCTACTGGAATTCGTGTCAGGGTAATTGAATACTGATTCGGTCGTAACTGATTCGATGACTTTGTGCGGTTTTTCAGTAACGGTGTTATCTAGGGCTCTCGCTTCATTCGCGATGATGGTGGCGTAGTTTACCATCTTTTCATAATAACCTGGGTAGCCACCGGATAACTTGCCGGAGAACTTATGGCGCACTGTAAGATCGCCGATTTGGAGGTTTTCCGCACTATGGTAAATTGAGAGGCGTTTACCACTCCGGTCACAGGGAGCATCGCCTGCAAATGACGCGATGTGATCTGCAATAGGTCCAACGGTCTTGTCCCCCGACAAGGAGGATAAATTGGAAACCAAAGCACCGTATTGAATTTGGCGACTTGCATTCACATACGGGATGTCACGAAGCAAAAGGTAGCCGTTGTGTATCTCAACCGAATACCCGTCATCCAATAGGCGTTTGAGATCGGGATTACGACTTATCTGTTCTTGAGACATTGAATATCATGCCATCCTTAACCTTCACGTCATCGCCCTTGACCATGCTGCCTTCTTTTTTGTCTTCGCCCTTGCTGTAGGTCACTGTGTAAACGATGTTTTCGTTGTCTTCATACGTTCCAAATGCCAAGGTGACGACTTGCTCGAACGAAATACGCTTCCCATCGTATTGTTTCTCGCGACCATTAACGATTATCGTGACGGTCTTGGTGGGCGAGTTATCTTGCGAAGTATTATCTATCATAATTTGTCCTTTCGTTAGTGCTCTTTATCTTTAGGTGGATTAGGATCCGGACCAAAGCTGTCTTTGCTCCGGATTTGGCCATTGGGCCGATGAGTAATCAACTCAGACTGGTTGTGCCTAGCCAAGTTACGGCCCGCATCTTCCGCCGCGTGTTGAGTGCGATGCGTGCTCACAGGAGCCTTTGAGCCCTCTTGTTTGACCGCCCACTGATTGTTTTGAGGAACTACATGCACATTCTTACCCATATGAATATCTCCTTCTGGTTAGGGAAGCTCGTCTTTTCGGATTTATTTGAGAATCACTGAAGTGATTGCCTCAGCACCCCCCGAACGATACCCATTAGCCGGAATTCCTGCTGCGAACCTACTGTTATAGGATTATAGTTCTGATTAAACGATACTAGCAAAATGTTTTCATGAGCTCTTAGAAACTTCTTCGCATAGACACCGTCGTCCAGCGCGGCGACAACAACCTGCCCATCCTCCGGGGTCTGCAACTGCTGTACGATTAGAAGATCGCGATTATGAATCTTCGGCTCCATTGAATCACCGCGTGCCCGAACCAAGAAATAGTCCGATCCAATCCTGAGCGTCCGTGCCGGGAGCGGGATGCGTTCTTCGATGTTCTCATCTGCATAGAAGTCTTCCGTTCCACATGCAGCGTTGCCGTAGAGCGGCAGATATATGACATCTCGAACTGGATTCTTGTCGATTCGGATTTGCCCGTCTTCGCTGGGTATAATGTAACCCTTCTTCTCAAGTTGTCTGAGGTGGTGGGCTATTGTATTTGGAGATAATATCCCAATTTCCTTCGCCAATACTCTCAGCGACGGCCTTGACTCCGCCAAGTCAGCCAGGGCCTTGAGCAGTTTTTCCTGAGTTGGGTGCAACTTTCCGAATGTACTCATGTCTATAGTATATTAAACGATTCGATTGGTGTCAAGGTTTCATAGGACACTGTCTTTTCTTGGGTCTTCTGACCGTTTTGGATCCCCGTTCCTAAGATTAGACCGATCCTGGAAAAACCAGTTTACTTCTTCTTGACAATGTAAACAAAACAACGTAAACTGTTTACATCTAAGATAGAAAGTAAACAGAATCTATGAAAAACACCCCAATCCAAGTCGGAGAAAACAAACAACAGCCAGAAGGCTATAAGGCGTTTATTCCCAACAAGTTCCCACCCGATTCAGGCTTTGATTGCTCAAAGGAGCTAGTCCTCAAACATTCGGAAGCCGAGCGGCTACTTGGGAAACTGGACGGAATTACGCAACTACTGCCAGACGTGGATTTTTTCCTGCTAATGTACGTCCGAAAGGATGCCGCGTCATCCAGCCAAATCGAGGGCACCCAAGCGACGATGATCGATGCTATAGAAGCTGAATCCAAAACAGCCGAGAAGTTGCCGAAGGATGTAGACGACATTCTGCATTACATAAAGGCGCTCAACTACGGTCTTGAACGACTCAAGGAATTCCCCTTGAGTCTTCGATTCATTCGTGAACTCCACAAGGCCTTAATGGAGGGAGCCCGAAGCAGTCATCACTCCGACCCTGGAGAATTCCGACGTAGTCAGAACTGGATCGGCGGAACAACTCCAGCTAATGCGCGATTCGTCCCTCCCCCACCCCATGAAATGCAACGGGCACTCAATGATTTTGAGAACTTCCTGCAGGCGAAGGATGACGTTCTGCCTCTTTTCAAGGTAGCACTGATTCATTCACAGTTCGAAACGATCCACCCATTTCTTGACGGAAACGGTCGCACGGGACGACTGCTCATAACAATGTACCTATGGCTACATGGGTTGCTCGAACGACCGGTGCTATTTCTCTCGTCATATTTCAAGAAGCATCAGCAGCTCTATTATGACCGTCTCGACGGCTACCATAATGGACAGGTGGAACCATGGCTAGACTTCGTACTGGACGGCATTATAGAGACGGCTCAACAAGCCACGATAACTGCGAAAAATATTACTGTACTGCGTGAGGAAGATCTTAACAAGGTTATGGCTCTTGGCAAGACTGCCGCAGAAAGTGGCGTGCTCGTATTACGCAGACTATTTGCGTTGCCTATCGTCAATGTCAACACCGTTAGCGAATGGACCGGCTTCACGCGCCAAGGCGCTCAACGAGTGATCGAACGTTTTGTTGAGCTTGAAATCCTTGAACAGAAGGATAAGACAGAGAAGTACGGAAGGTCTTTTATGTATCGCCGATACGTGCAAGCGTTTCTGAAGGAATAGCAACCGTGAAATGGGCGTAATGATTGATAACCATACCACGGCTCCTTGAAACGCTGATCTTCTGTTTGTACTGGTTGAGCGTGACCTCAAATACAGTTAGCGCGTCAATCAATTCAAACTTCTTCATAGAATCTGGAACAATGCAAGTCAACTATCGGCAGATGACGTTTTCGTCGCGCACTACACTGTAGACAGACTATCTCATCATTCCCCGAATCGAAACATGTAGATATCGTCCATAAGGGACTTGGTCGACGGAATTCCACTTTGCAAGAAATGAGCTTTCCAATCCAAGCCGGCCTCTACTTTGGCATCTGCATATCTTCCCACTGCCCAGCAATAGATAATGTGCCCCGGAATCGCACTCGCGCACCATTCGTGCTTGTCTAACCTCACAAGGCCCCAACGATCGCGTTCAGTAGGTGCCTGTGAAAAATCTTCTGCCGGGATGAGTGAAACAGAGATCTCAATCAAGGATAGTTTGGTTTGTTCATATCTGATGGTCGCTTGAAAGACGGAGTTACTATCGATAGGGGACAATTTGGAGAGGGCCGCAGCCAATTCCTCGCCAATTCGTCGCTTCAATAGGATAAAGGTATCAAGTAACCCAGCCCTCTTAAGCTCAATTATGCGTTCCTTATGCCTAAGCACAGTAAGGTGAAATGATTCATTATACAAATCATCCGGCAGTCCGATGCGAATACCATATGGTGTGCCGTGCCACGCCTTTATCTGCTCTGCTACTGCAAGGGCCTGCTCAGGATCGGTCGATTCAACTATACTTTGCAGAGACTCTCTCACCTCGTCAAGCGTGTAAATCGCTTGTTGCGCGGTTTCCCGCATCTCCGCAAACGTTGCAGGTATATCACCCCACCAGTTGTCGATAGGTTCCTGGAAGATCGGATCAATTTGAGACGAATCAATTGTTACCCTGGGCAGGAACCAAGACAGAAAGTTCCGGTTATTAGCGAATTCTGCCAGAGAAAGAGTGCGATCAATTCGGTCGAGAGCCAGGTCAAGTGCTTTTACTTCATACTTCTCGGATTTGAGCAGTACGCATCCTGGAATTCGAACCTTATCATCTTCAACGATCTCGAAATCAGAAATTAGTTCATTTGGAGTTAGTAAGAACATTCGAGCTTCGCCAGCATCACCAGTGTGGCACAACACGAAAAACTCCTTGCGAAGACGACCATCCTTATCAATCAGGTATGAACGTGGGATATGAAAAGTGGTTTCAGGTCCCGAAAAGAACTTTGCTTGAACTATACCGAGTCGAGGAGGATCTCTATCCAATAGGTTCTTGGAAGTTATGCGCCGTTGAATGATGAAGTCGGCACCATCTATGTCGACACTTCGCTCTAACACCCAAAAGCGGTCAATCAAGAATGAGCGAGTACGCGCTTCACCAATTGATCCATTTTGCATCGCCTTCAGCCACGGAGGGATTTCATCACGCACAGCGCATTCCTTATGCGGCTCGGTCAGTTAGGGCCAACGGACTTTTTTGTCACCGACGACTTTGTAACGTAAGTTAGGTCTGGTTTCTGTTGTGCAATCGCGGACGGCTTATTCTCCTGACGTTTGCGAATCATGACCACAAATGCTTCGAGCTCAAGAATGTCGGATAGAAGTTCAACGGGTTCTGGAACGGGGCTATTGTCCGCAGCCGCATGGTCGTGTCCCGATATCCAGGCGGAACACTTAGTCATGCCTTTATCAACTGCTTCACAGTCTTCGCTAGTCACTGTTATATATTTCAGCCTTTGCGTCTGCACTTCTGGAGCGAACCGCTGGATACAGCCTCCAAGAAGCACTTCCTCCACTGCCCGCTCCCATCCCTTCCTTAGGTTGTCATAGCAGTTCCGAGCAAGACGATCGTATTCGTCATGGTCACCCTTGTCATAGAGAGCCTTCAGCGCTTGGTGCGTGTTCTTTAACGCTCCTATACGCTTGCTAGTTTTCATGCCATCCCAAGGAATCGACTCGTCGCAAACACCACATCGATTTCCAACCCGTCGGACCGATTCAACCAAGTACTCTACCTTTCCATGCTCACACGCTTCCATCAGCCTTGATAGGAATAGCAGGTCATGGGTAAAGACAATTACTTGTCTTTTCGCTCCTTCATGGGCCATTCGAGCAGCCACCTTACTACGATAACGGTGGTCAAGGGAACAGACTGGATCATCGAAGACAATACCGCAACTGTGGTCTGACGTTCCAAGTTCGGCAAAGAACGAAGCAATCGCTACGATGCGCTGTTCCCCTTCGGACAACACGCCTGAAGGTGTCACTTGTGCATCCTTCAAGCCAACTTGGTGAAGCGTGCTTCCGTAACTACCACTCTTCTTAAGCTGCAAAGGAATCCCACTAGCTCCAAGATTTTCACATTCAGTATGAAGTGCTTTACGCAACTCACCGGTTAGAGCATCCTCCATAAGCTGATTTCCCTTTCTGGTGATACTCGTCGTATCAGTCGCCTTTAGGCACGAGTTCAGCCTAGCTCTGGTTTGCACATTGCGAAGATGTCCTTTAAGAGTAAGTCGATTATTGAAGGCGAGCTCCCTGAACTCATAGTCTTTGAGTTCCTTCTCTACTCTTTCGCGCTCGCTCGCATTAGTATTTGCCTCACAACGCTTCAAGTTCTCGGTACAGTTTGTCTCCAATTGATTCAATTCTCCAGAAGCGTCTACTGACAATACAGTCACGGCATTCCAATTATCATCCTTGAGCGCAGCGCCGATTGTCTCGAAACGGTGACGGCACGACGCGACGTTCGTACGAATAGTATCGCCAATCCCCTTATTTAGTTCGTCAAGCTCTTCCATCAATGACTGATCGATCCTGTCAAGGTATCCAGAAACAGCTGAGAACCCCTTAACCGCTTCAGCAAAGGATTCCTCATTGGTCCGAACCGTAGTTGCCACGTCCTTCTGAATAAACTCCCAGAACCGCTTCAAGCGATCCTTAGCCTCACCGTTTAGAACTTGCTGACAGAGCACACAACGACTGTCGTCGCCAGTGAACGAAAGGGCCTTTGAGGATAGGCATCCGTCTCAGAGAATTTGCGGGCTGCATTAAACAAGAAGCGCCAAGTCTCGCTGCCTGTTCCTTGTACAGGCTCTTTTGCCAAACGCTTGTTGGGCCGCTAAGCTGGCAGCTACCTTTGAGTCCTTCAACTCCTTCTGCTTCGTCTTCAGCAATTGCACAGATTCGTCGGAGCATATTTGCCGGACCTGACCGAGCGTCAAGCGCAATTGTTGGATTCTGGAGCACAGTCGTTTCCAAATAGCCGCTTCCTTTGTCGGGTCCTGCGCTCTAAGCCTGACCAACTCCTTTCGGAGCTCTTCCAATCGTTTAGCATCAGATTCGGGAAAAGGTGTCCGTTCGTCAATGAGGTCTTCTGTAGTGTCGGCTGATACTACCGGAATAGGCTTGCCCTCACCAACTAAGTCTTTCATGATATCAGGATCCTTTGGGAGTGCATGGATTTCGCCGTTTATCCTGAGTTGAAGTGCTCTACACAAACCCGCTAGTTTTTCAAACACATCAAGGCCGTATGGGATATATCTGACTTCGTTTGCTTCATCGACATACAAACGCGCTGTCTGCGCGTCAAAAACCGCGATGTTTGCTAGACACTCGGGCGGTGTTTCACCATCACTCCATTGCAGTGCTTCTTCTGGTTTACCGTCAATTTCTGCATAAATGTCTGCTTGCGCCGGTTCTTTAGAAGCTGTAGCCGCAAAGACGTTTGGATAAATGAGTGCAGTCGCTCCGCGCGCTCTACAGGCTCGTTTCAGAATTCGTGAATATCCAGACTTACCAGCGGCATTGTCACCGTAGACAATTGTGACACCTCGATAGCTAAAACGAAGTGGTGCATCGCTAACAATGGCGTTGACATTCTTAGTTGGAAGCAATCCCTTTAGTACAGTATGCTTCTGATGTACCGTTCCGGAAGCAACGTGATCCTTTCCAAACGGAATCGGCACGGTCTCACTGGTGCTCATGCCATTTTCGACCTTGAGCAATTCATAGACTTCTATGATATCCGTTTCAGAGATAGTCCGGTTTACCCAAATGCGACGTACCGCGTCAGCTTGCCAAGCGGGTAGCGTCTTAGCCCATGTGATGAGTTCTTCTACGACTTTCATATTCCCCCAAGCCAGTTGGTTATTACTGACAAAATGTCTTATTACTGAGACTAATTATAACTGCTCCAGCCGATACAGGCAACCACTAAACCAAATGTGGAAGCAGCCTGTGCTGCGGAAACGTCGATATGAGAAATGGTAGCGAAAAAATGCCCCGAAATCACTGGGATCCCGGGGCATCGGTACAGAAAGAATAGTGCACAACGCTACCATTCGATCACACGGTAGTCTGACACAGGGTGCTCGTCGGCGTAAGCCTCTGCCAGCGCCCGGGTGTTGAACAGCATGGTACAATCGGAATCCGATTGTAGGACGATATTATGTATCCCAGCAAAAGTTTCGACGACAATTAGGTATCTATGCATTGGAGCCGCCTGCAATCCGAGCGAAACGAATGGCAGTCTCGAATGCTGGGGTACTGCGTTTTCGACCTGAAAACAGGACTGATTGGTATTCCCCGTCAGCATAGCAATGCCCCCGCCCTCCGTTCCAGGCTGACCCGTGCGTCTATGTGCGGAAGCGAGCGAGCGGAAGCTGTCAGCCCCTGTACCATTCTCCAAAGAGTTGACGGATCGTCGCCATCCTGCAAAGCCGTTGCATGGGCAAGAAATACCTCCTTCTGCGAGAATGGTTTTGAGGCAAACCAGGCAATCACCTCATCGACCGTCTTTCCAACGGGCTTATACATAGCCTTATGGACCATATTCGAGATGGTATCCGACATGACCCTGCTTTCCACGGAACGATTGATACAGGTTATGGCAGCGTGAGATTTCCTGCGCTTCGAGTCGCTCCCCCAGAATGCGGACCTCACGATTGTTCCCGTAATTTTCCGTGCCACAACACATTAAGTGCTATTGAATACCATCTTGACGCGTGCAAGTTGAGTGCGACTCTTCGGCACAGCCTCTGACCTATTGACAACCAGGTTCATTGTCTGCGCATGGAAGTTAGAGGGGCTATGGCACTATCGATCGTCTCTGTTAGGGCGCTCGCGTCCGACCTATGGAATCGCTCCACAATCGAACTCGATTATTAATTGTGGGAAACTAAAGCGAAGGAAGGTAGTCACAAATGTATCGTGGGTTGCCGACAACACAGTATTGCAGAACACGGCTTGATCTTTAAACAAAGGTAATCCAAATGAATACAATGATTGCAGCATTTATCGAGACTCAAAGGGCCCGAAAAAATGTCTCTATCCGTACCGTCAAAGCTTACCGTTGCGATCTCGAGTCGCTAAAGAAGTTCTTCCCAGACCAAAATACCGACGACCTAGCGACAATCAATCTGACAGAGTACCTGAATGTGTTACGAAATCGTGGCCTAGTTGCTTCAAGTATCAAGCGGCACATTGCCACCCTCAAAGTGTTCTTCAAGTTCGTTAAAGAGAAAGGATATGCTCAAAACGTGCCGTTGTTTTCTATTGACGAGAAGTTTCACGTTGGCAGAAGGCTGCCGCGTGTCATGGCTCGTGAGGAGATTCGTTCGCTAATTGCTACCGCCTATGAACGAGGTAGGAAGCGCGTGAACCTCACTGAGAACCAGAGATTTCTTGGTGTTCGAAATACCCTGATAATAGAGCTTCTCTTCTCCTTGGGATTAAGAATCGATGAACTGACCTCGTTACGGATTAGTGATATCAATTTCGAAGAAGGCTCTATTCTTGTCCTTGGGAAGGGACGTAAGGAGCGTGTGCTCTTCATGCCAAATGATGGGTTGACCAAATTGGTACGAAGATACCTCAAGCTGCGAAATAGTATCAATAGCGGCCATGACTTTCTCTTACTGAACCGGTCCGGAAATCGGCTGAGCAACTGTGCGGTGGAGCGAGTTTTTAGGAGCATTTGTGACCACGCAGGGCTGAAACGCCACTACACACCTCATTGTCTACGTCACAGCATGGCAACATTATTGATTGAAAATGGGGCCGATTTGAGATCGGTTCAGGAGATTCTAGGGCACAGTAGTATCACAACAACCCAGATCTATGTGCACGTTAGTTCAACCAGGAAGAAGGAGGTTCTAAGAACATTTCATGAAAGGAACAAGATGAGTTTCGCTCAATAACAAGAAGCGGGATAGCTGAATAACTAAGGATTATTCAACCTTGTTGAGCCCTGATACTCAGCACACGTTCCAGGTCGATGACTACGACGCCTTACTGGAGGAATACTTCAAACCCATTATGGGTGATGGGGAACCCTATCTGAACCCCTCTGGATTCCTGAAGATCAGGAATCCAATTCAAGACTCGCTTGATCGTATTACCACGCCAAAGCCAGATACTGTGACCTATGTATCAGGGTCAACACCAAATTGCGCTAAGTACTATGACAAACTGCTTCCGTCGATATCTAGTTGGGAGGCTAGCATGCAGATCGGCGGCGAAGAACTGACCTTGTGTCACTCTACAACTATTGCTTCGTTGGCAATTTTGTACATGCTGAAGTCCAACGGGCATTCTACGATCATTATGGAAAGTCCCTATTATTATGCCACCTATAGTCAAGCTCTCGCTCTTGGATTCAAAGTGATTAGGATTCCGACTTACTTCAAGTCGCAATTCGACTGGAGAGTCGAGACCATCCAAACGGCCTGCCAGGTCGGCGGCTCTGTTCTGTGGATTACTCAGCCTCGAATTGCTCTCGGGCTGAATCAGAATATAGATAGATTGTCAGATGTACTTTTCCGCCTTCCGTGCTTGACTGTTATTGTAGATGAAGCAAGCGAGACTCGCATACCATCCTGGCTTTCTCAATTAGCTGCTGGACTTCGCGGAAGACGTCTGATCCGCTTTAGGGGAATAGGCAAGGGACTTGGAATTAATGGAATAAGACTGGCGATGATTATTCACCATCAATCACTTAAGGCTCAGGTAGAGGATGCACTCTGGGTGTGTCAAGGAGCATTAGATGTCTTCAGTCTAGAATATGGCACAGAGTTGCTTGGAAACTGGGAAAGATTTCGAATGCAAGCATCAACCTGTCGAGTTCACATTAACAAAATGTACGACAGAATATCGAGATTAACGCGTGGGAGTCGACTACAATTGACACCGATCTCGGGTGGATACGCGGGTTGTTATGTGCTAGACATGTCGCATTGGAATGGATCTGCACCAAGTAAGAGACGCTATTTGCTTGAACTGTGTCGAAACCATAGGACAGTCATACTTTTGGGCGCATCTATGGGTTTTGCCCTAGATCATAGCCGGGAATACGCCCGAATAAACTATTATCTGGGGGTATGAGGAACTTGCAGAAAGCACTCGAATTCTTAGCTCGCTGCTTTCTGGCGCTCCACCATAGATGAGAAGAGCTTCTGCAACTTAACACCAACACTTAGGTTTATAGTGAGTGATAGTTCGCTATACAACTCTCCTGGAAATAGGGCCCTGACTCGAAATCCGTATTCTGTTGGGGTATCTGCCTGAGAGCCAATCTGAATTTCAAATGGCACCACGCCTCGTTCGGCGAGAGGCAGCGCCGCATTGTTTGTAGCTTGGTTTGGTAGGGTTTCTCTTAACCTTCGTAATTGAAAACTAAACCGAGAAGCCAAGAATATTGCCAAGAAACTGATCGCTTTGGCTGTCTCAACTAGGTCAATTGTAACTGCCGTTGGAGAATTGTAGATGCGTGCTTCTACGACTCTCCCGTCGAAAGACGGCAAATCCAGCGCTTCCCTAAGAGCTATCTCAAAAAAACTGCAATCGCCTTTGAGTGGCGATACCAATGTAATGTGTCTATCTATAGACCTTGCAAGAGTATCTAGTAAAAAGAGGTACTCCTCGACAACCCTTGACAATAGCATATGGGTGCCTGCCACATCCTGATATAAGGAAACTGCTGGGCCCGCATCATGAATATCCGCCTTAGGAACCAGTATGTCTGATAACTGTGAAGTTAAAGAGTGGCATTTGAGAATGGGGTATAGGGCAGCTCCTCGTGCTTGAAAAGATAGAGCAGAAACTCTGCACAGGTGTTCAATACCAGTGCAAACGATCTGGAAGAGCGTGTATATTCTATCCAGGACTCTAGATGAAAGACTTGGTCGAGAGCGGCATAGACTCTGCTCTCGTTATCTGGCAAGAAGTACTCAATACTAAAAAGTTGAAGAGCTGTCAGTAGCTTAGTATCAACATAGGTAGCGAGATCATCTGGCAGAACATACGCAAATGCCTCACTCGTCCGAGCAGTTCTAAGCCGCGTTCCTGTCAAATGTTGAGATCGAAATCCAAAGTTGTCCCAAATGCTCTGAATCTGTAGCTCCATGCCCTCAAACGTGCAGTCAACTAGAATACATGACTCAAAGAGCTTGTTTGTCGTCTTGCAATACACAAACTGGCATCGATAGAAGCGACAGCCCTTAATTAGCATTCTTGAAAAGTCACATGATTCAAATCGAACGTCGAAAAATTCAGAATCGCCGAAATTGGTCAAAGTAATGTTCGTCTCTCTAAAGACTGAATTCTCAATACTGGAGACCTTGAATCCGGCTCCATCCATATTGCACTTCTCAAAAGTCACGGCCCTCAAATGACAATCGTTGAAGTCAGTCTGATTGAGGTCAATTCCAATCAAAACAAGCTGGTCCAAGGTACAGTACTTGAAATTTGGATCCTTCACACCATGAGAACGCTTCACTGTGCCTGTAAGCGAGCAATTCAAGAAATCAGGACTATTGGTAGTGACAATATCGAAGTCATCGAAATTGATCTGACGACCCACCGCTTGATCGAGAACTAGGGATCGCGAAACATTGTGAGAATCCGTCATAGTCAGAATAATCCTTAGTTATTACGCCATTGTGCAGGACGGGCATTTGCCTGAGAGGTTAACTTGGGACACCCAAAAATAAATTACAGCAACTTATCGGAAACCCCACCGCACACCAGATGAAATCAAAATAGTCGAGTACTTCGACCAAGTAAAGTGCTTTTGCACGTGCATTTCCGTCGGAGATGATTTTTTGCGGTCCTACGGTAGGTATGGTACGATTGCCAAACGCAGCATTTTCCTTCTCTATCTAATCTTATGGTGTGGTTTGTCCTAGGTCTGGCCGGTGTACTGGCAAGCTCAGTAGAGCACATTGTAGACAAATGGTTAGTGGTTGTCCGCAAAGGTGGACCCGACCCGGTTTGCGCGGCGTTCTACAGGAATTCCGCATTCCTATTCAGTTTGATGCTGATCGGGCTTTTGGGTGTTGCAGGTAGCGTTCACTTGTCTGCGTCGCCATTATTACTGATTTGGAGTCTGTTACACGTCGGCTCTTCATTAGTATACGGTCACTTCCTGAATAAGGTCGAAATCACTAGATATGCCACCTTGTCCTTTGGTTTTTCAGTCGTAGTTATCGTAGCGGACTACCTTCTTTTTGAGGGTGGGTTAATTTGGCAAGACGTAGTTGGATTGATCCTGATAATAATAGGGGTATTACGGCAACTATTAATCTTCGAACGAAGGCACCTACGATAACAATGCGGCAATGGGGCATGCTCCTCTTCACTCTACTCACAAGCGCCACAGAGTTGTTCTTGTTTAGACATTTGTCGCTCACAGAAGGCCTGAACAGTATTAGCTTTTACGTAAGTACATGGATTCCAGTAACTGGATTTTTTCTAATTTTGATACTGCTCACTGGCAAGGCCAATATACTCCTCCGTGAAGCCATTCTGAACAACTTTCTTGTCAAGACATTTGTCAGCAAATCGTGTGATGCAATAGGGGGCATTCTAACCTTTGCGGCACTGTCTAAAGCGAGTGTTGCACACGTGTATTCGCTCGACTCGCTTCAGCCAGTGATGACAAATCTTGTCGCATTTGTGGCGGTTAGAGCTTTGGGGCTCAATCTTCGCGAGACCAAACAGAACTTCACGGTGCTTCAAAGGCACTAGCTGCATTACTTGCGACAATTGGAAGCTTAATAATCGTACACCGTATTTGAGCAGTGCAACATCAAGGTAGCTAAACACAGCAACTGGAAGTGGCGCTTGTTCTCATCACGGCGGCGTAGATTACTGGCTCTGTGAGTAGGTAGCCATAGCAATTTGACACTGTCATAGGAGGTCAGATTCCTTGAAAAACAATCGATCGCGTGTTTTTGAGATTCCGGAAATGTCAAATCAGACAGATCGGATTGTGCAAACCAGTCCGAGTCTTATTTTTCTCCTATCATCGTAATTTTGGTACCAGACATCCCCAAGAAGTCACGCTTTAACTCGACCTCGCTAATGTCTAATAACCCACAAAGCTCCTTCAGCGAATAGCGTTGATCCTCCAAGTGCAATTTGGCCAGCCTTTGTAATGTTGTTGCCTCTTCTGGGTCGATAGGCGTTGGCTCCCTCAAACGATAGCCCATCCTACCAATGTCAGTAAACAATCGACGGTACTTACTCTCGGATATCTCTCCGAGGTGGTACGCCCTATAGATTATCGCCTGCATGGAAACACGCCAGGTCGGCTTCAACTGGAGGGCATTCGGAATGGACAGAAATCGGAGATCGCGCCTGATTACCTCTTCCGGCATCAGGAAAGACGAAGCGAACTCGTCGGCCTCCGGTTCTTGTTCTGGAGTTGGGATCGCATGCATTATTAAATGGCCCAATTCATGGGCAAGCGAAAAGCGTATTCGTTCGAATGGCATGTCCGAGTTGATGAAGAACATTGGCGGCATGCCGACCGGCCATTGACTGATAGCGTCCAGTTTTCTCGTGCCAAAGCTCAGAGGGATAATTACTCCACCGGCATTTTCGATTACAGCGGTGAGATCCTTTATCGGGCCCATAGGAAGTCGCCAAGCTCTTCGAACAAGACCGGCAATCACGTCTGGCCCCCCATACTCGTTAACATCATAGCGAGGGAATGGATAAGCCGGCTCCATTGAGGCACTGCGTAGAAGCCGCGCGACGCGAATCATCGTCAAAATGGTATAGGCATGAATTCGGCGAAGCTCGTGAACTGGTAATGTCTGCCGTTTTCTATGATACATGCAGGTGCTGCCGGAGCCCTCGATACTGTCCCGTCTGCTAAATAGCGACTCCGGATAATCAAGAGCATTGGCAATATCCGTGACATGCTCTTCTGGGACATCCAACAATCCATTCTCGTACTTAGATATTGCTGACTGGGCAATTTCGACCATATCAGCCAATTGTCTCTGAGTGAGTCCGCGCGATTCGCGGGCCAAAATTAACATTTCGGCGTTTACATTTCTCATTTCGTAACTTCGTTCGCCTGAGCTTTTCGAGATTTTAGTCTTATGCTTACTTGTTTTGTCTGCGAGAGTTGAGTTAACATGGGTTGCTGTCGATTGAGCTCTTCCCCGGTAATATCAAATGACCATAGTATATCTTTTTCGAAAGGACAAATGCACCTGATATACATAAGTTCAGTGCGCATAGCATTCAATTGGTAGCAAACAATCACATTCGTGATCCGACGTTCCGTGCCTTCAAAATTGATTTCCTGTTGTACCTGACCCAAGAAATCACGGGCTGCTTGAGTCTTCCCAAAACTTCCCCTTCCATAGGAATTTGCTTTCTTTACTCGTGCCCTCATCATGTTTCTAATAAGGATGCTTGATTGTCGCTTCTTCGGCTCGAATTTTACAGAACCGTCCCCATCAACTGCATCAGATAGGTAATAACGTATTCGATCTGACATGTAGATTGCTTGGAAAGTCCCACTGCAACCATTCAACAACTCGTCACCTATTCCTATTAGTTTGCGGTAATCCGAGAAGGCTCTGTGGATGGTGATGCTAAAAAGATTTCGGAGCGGCTCCATTTCTTTCTTGGCTTCGCTTTCACTTAGAATAAAATCTGCCATTTTTGATATCCTCAGTTTTGGCAGTAAGTTACACCCAGCTTGCGCAAAGTCAAGCGAAATTATTCCACAAATGATTTGTTGATTTTCAACGACTTACGAGGTTTGACTTATCGCGTTTTTTCCAGCGTGCCGTGGCAGCCTTCTTGCCGCTTCGTTCCGCTGCGCTTTGGTTGTGCCCTTCCATCGGACTTTGCCGCCCTTCTTTGCTCTAGGCTTAGACAAGGCTACGGCATGGGGGTTCTTGGTGGGATCATCTGGCGTTTGTTTTACTGGGCGGACTATCAGTCATTGTTATCCCACTAAGTGGCCTGCTGTTGGACACCATTGGAATTGCTTTATTTGGTTGGCTTCCAGGTTTCTTATATGCTCAAACTGGTCAAATGATTGGAGCATTCGGTGCATTCCTTCTCTCTCGGCGATTTGGGGGCCGGGTGCTTGCCTTAATTCGAATCCCACACTGGGCACTACGATGGCGGCAGATGTTGGACAGATTGGATTCACTTGCTGAATGGACGCGCTTCAGGCTGTACACAAACTTGGCATTTGACATTGTGAGCTATCTATCGGGACTTACTAGCGTGTCGTGGAAGAGATACTTGATAGCAACGCTATTGGGCAACGCCCCGATAATGTTTGTCACTTATTATCTCGGTGGTAAAGGATATCAGATCGGTGGCTTTCTGGGCCTGATTGGAGTCGTGCTGCTAACTGTGGGGATATCCAAATTGGTTCTATCTCTGTTGTGGCGCAGGTACTTTGAAAGTGATTAGTGCAACAGAAAAGGGCTTTCCTCCCGGAATGGGAAAAAGAAGGTGAGATCTGTTTCAGAGAATCTTTGATACTTATTCCAATTGCATATCAAACACTTCATAGATCTTACGGCGTCGCAAAACCTGCTTTTTTGATCTTAAATCCGAATGTGTAGACTTCACGGTCAGGTTGAATTGTGTATGGGCCGGTGTTAATTGGTATTGACAGCAGTCCAAAGCTTTCTATATTAGGAGTACCATTTGATTGATATCAATTGACCTTCCCCCTATAAACTGGTCCATGTAAAACCTGAATTTTGGAGTTATATTACCCCGTAGGAGGTTTGGACATGAAGCGATCCTGTTATTCCGAGGAACAAATCATCGGCATTATTGAGTTGTTTAACGTGCGATCCACAATAGCGTCAGTACGCATTCGTACCGAGGCATGCAAATCGCATCTTCATACAGCCTGTATCCTCGTACCAGATCTGGGGTCTCAAGCCATACGATTGGCGGAACCGAACGTGGCTTTCCTGTGGGCCTGATTCCGTCGGAAAAATATTCGCCAGCATAGGAACTCGATTCGCAGTTTGTACCGAAAGAAATAATCACATGGTGGAATGAATCGCTGGAGCAGGACCAAGCAATCTTTCCACTTCGACTCGACACAAGTGCACACGGCTGACTGCTAAGCTCAACATAGCGGATCGCAGTGGCTGTGAGGCTGGTCTTAAACGTCTCGGATAAGGCAGCAATCGATTCAAAATTGAGCCGACAGGCTGAGCAAGCCGGGTGAAACAACTTCTGGGGCATGAGCAGTTCAGCAGCAAAAACATTGGCTTGTGGCTCATCAGATGTAGACCGATACCAGGTAAGGAAGTCCTCCTCTGTACAGCGACGGCTTTGCGCCTTATCTCGATGCAGTACATAATGGCCAAGCTCATGCGCTAGGCCAAACCGTTTTTTCCCTTCCTCTGCGATATCCGACTTAATCGTAACAAGGGCAGACTTTCTGCCGATTTGTATGCGGGCCTCTGAGCCGACCAGTATATCCTCGCGAGAATAAACCCCTAAGGTAGCGGCAATTGCGACCAAATCCAGTTGGTCTGGTTTCGTGATATACAGGCGATCAACAATTTCTTGTGCAGCACGCTTGGCTTCGGTATGTAAATTTGATATTGCCAATTTACTTGTCGATTGCAGGCGGTTCGTCAAGTTCGTCGAACAACTTTAGCAATTCGTCATCGAGCGCGGCTCCCTCGATATCTGATTGAGAAATCTGTTCAAGCTTCCGAAACCACGTTCCGGAAGCTGCCAATTGTAGGCCCGATGTCTTAATGTCAAATCGCCCACCAGAATTACGCGCGGCCACGATACCCTTTCTAATAGGTTCAGCAAATGACTCAAATATACTCTGGCGCCTTCGTCCTTCATCCATCAGGTATCCGTGCCGCCAATCGTATACCAACGTCATTGCCTTCTGAATGAATCTCTGCTCCTCATCTGTCAATTCTCGAACTTCCTCGGGGTTGGTTTCGCAGAGGATTTTGGTCAGATTATTTAGCTTTTCTTCGGCATTCGGCCGCCGTTTATCCTGCGTCATCGGTCGCTACCTTGGTTGCACGGTGTGTAGTAAGTCTCTCGGTAAGTTTCACACGAACCTTATAGGTCTTGCTTGGCGTCCAGTCTAGCATTGCCGCCACCTCTTTTATGGAGCAACAGCCATACTCAATAGCTAGATAAAACGACTCGCATTCGGCATCACCCTGTGCCGCCGCTTCTATAAGTGCAAGTCGCTTATCCATTTCGCTGCCCGGATCAGGAATAAGGCCGAGCGTGGATGATTCCTGCTTTTCGAATTCATCTATAGCCTGCTGATTGGTGACAATCTCGAGCGTCGATTCGTCTGAAATCGTGCGCTTGTGCTCCTTTTTCCGCCATTGATTGTGCCACCGGCTATTGATGATCCCAGTCAGAAAGTCGAACAGGTCCGGATACTGGATGGTATCCCAAGTGCGATCGCCGGTGAGCGCCAACTGGATGGCCTCGCATGCCATGTCTTCTGGCGTAACGTGTGAGGGCAGTAGACGGCGTTTATATCGGGCATAGTCAAAGAGACGCAATGCGATGCTGCGCCACTCCGCGTCGGTTACCTCCTTAAGCCGGGGATTGGGCCCTTTGGTCATGCCGGTCCTTTATGCTGACGGGTTCTACGCTGCAGTCCTTACTTACTTCTGCTCAAGAAAATCAGATTTTTCCACGAATTGAAAGGAAAAATCGGCGGAAAGTGAGCAGTAGCTAATAAGGGGACTTGATGAAAGAACAGCTGTCCCCGAGTAACAGTCAAAGGCAAAGGAGTAAAACATGCCTGAAAATGTCACTATCCTTGTCAACCAGAGGCCCTATCACCTGGATTCTGAAACCACCTCGGCTGAAGCAATCCGCACACTGGCTTCGGCGCCAAGCGATTACGAGGTGTGGAAGCAGGTGAAGAGCCCCGATGCGCCCGGTCAACCGCCCGTTGACGACGTTCTGATCACTGGTGCCTTACAGGTCAAGAGTGGCGATAAGTTCCGAGTCGTTCCATCCGGGACTTTTGGGGCACGGTGATATGAGTAACAGTGTAGTTGACAATGCGATTGCAGAGCTTGCCGCCCACGGGTATCGGGGCGGCATACCTATCGACGGACGGTCTGCACCACATAGTAATAGATGATTATCCCCTTCCTGCAGGCGTCTATAATTTGCAGACTACGCGACTGCTCATCAAGCTGCCCGTTTCTTTCCCACAGGGGGCACCCGATATGTTCTGGGTTTCCCCAAACCTGACTTTTGAGGCAGGAGGGATTCCTCGTCAAGCAGAAACAATGGAGTCTATTGGTGGGGAATCATGGCGCCGGTTTTCTTGGCACCCAAAGAACTGGAATCCTGGGAGCTGCACTCTGATTACGTTCATTGAGTTTATCAACTGTCGACTGGGCGCACGGCAATGATGACCCATTCTATTGATTTTCCAGACGGGCTCTATGCGAAACTCAGGAACGAGTTATTCTCCGACCCAGACAGGGAGACAGCGGCCTTCGTTTTGGCCGGAATCCACCGTAAGCGGGACGGTTATCGTCTTCTTGCACGCGAAATTATCGTCGTCCCCGCGGATCAGTATCTCGAACGCAACGAAATTCACATGCAGGTAGCCGCTCGGCAGATTAACCGGGTAGCCGCGGCAGCGGAACGGGCAGGTCTTAGCGTCATAATGTGCCACAGCCACATTCAGAGTTCAGGTTCGTTAGGGTATTCCCCCTCCGACGACTTCGGCGAAGAGCGACTATCTCGATTCTTCCGTGAATGTACAGGAGACCGACCTGTAGGTAGTATCCTATTGTGCCCTCCCCGACTCCGTCGTAGGACGAATATGGCTTCCAGGCCTGCGAGGTCCTGTACGTTTAAGCAGGATCACCACAATTGGCGATACTATCCACGTGGTAACGGGCAATTCATCCACGGCGACAACAACAACGGGGCCGCGTTACGATAGACAGGCTCGCATGCTCGGCACGGACGGACAGGCTCTGCTTGAGCGCACGTGTATCGGTATTGTCGGCGTGGGAGGTACTGGCTCTGCTGTAGCAGAGCAACTCACCCGGTTAGGTGTGGGAAAAATAGTCCTGGTGGATGATGACCGGCTTGACGAATCAAACCTCTCTCGCGTGTACGGTTCATATCCCGGTCAGTTGCCGAAACACCGCGGGATCAAGAAAGCAACAAAACTCCATCCACCGAAAGTTGAGATTGTAGCTCAACATCTACGTAACATTGACCCCCGGATTCAAATCGAGTCAATATTCGGGAATGTCGCCGTAACCGATGATCTCATTCACCTTCTGGGCTGTGATGCCATTATGCTGTGCACTGACGAACACTGGGGGCGCAGTGTGATAAATCAGATTAGTTATCAATACTTGATCCCCGTCGTCAACATGGGGGTCCGTGTGGATGCCCCATCCGGCATCATACAGGGCGCAACCGGAGTGGTTCATGCGATCGGTCCTGACAAGCCATGCCTCTGGTGTTATCAGTATCTGAATGCAAAACGTATTGCCGCCGAATCGATGCCACCGGAAGTCCGGGAAGAACGAATTCGGGAAAACTATGTTGAAGGCAATGGGCCGGCTCCGATGGTCATTTCGCTGACCTCGACCGTGTCGTCCTTGGCCGTGACCGAATTATTACACGTGCTAACCGACTTCAGGGGGGAACGTGCCATTCACGCGCTCAGATACGATATTCTTGATATGTCGTTTTCGAGGTGTACGGCCGCTCGTGGAACTAGCTGCGTATGTTCAAAAGTGGAAAGTTATGGAGATCTCGGACCGCTGCCGTCAATAGATGACCGTGGTCATGTGGAACGGTGTCGGCTTCGATAACTTGAAAGGTGAATTGATTCGACCGATGCAAACACACATTCGGCAAGTATCACCCCTTTCTAACAGTTTTCTAACAGGATCTGCCAACACACGCCATAATAGTGGACAAAAACCGGACAAGTAAGTCACGGCGATCTCACTGGGAGACTGTGGCTTGTTGTCCGGTGCTGTCTCTCGTCTGGATATCGTATCACTCTCATAACCCGAAGGTCACAGAACGTGGACTTCGGAAATGGAGAAATCACGTTAGGACCAATTTGTGACTACTCAGCGCCCCAAACCACCAAAATCAATGCGAATCTGTACGAATCGAAAATCGCAGTAACTTAAAAGTATAATCACGTTTTTGTCTGAGATCAATTTCTGTGCATTCAGGTAGCGGCGTTACCCGAAGCGAAATCGCGCTCATTAGGATTGACAAAAAACAAACTGTGGTTATATTACTGACAGCCATTTAGCTATGTACAGCGATCATAAAGGGAGGTCGGCGAGCTATATTCCTAACGAGTTGAGAACGTTAATGTTGCAGGGGTTTTGGTGTCAGCGTTCCCCCTCCCCCCCGCTACACCATTACTCCTGCAACTATATCGAGTCAATTTGTCTTTCATCTGATGACCCCGCCCCAAAGTGCTCTAGTGACGAAAACCAATAGTAACAGCCGGGTTCGGTTCCTGATGAAATTCAAGAATGTTTTTCGAGGAGTTAGTAATCATGACAAGACCTCTCTTTTGGCAAGGCGTACAGGAGTTTCCGACCTTTGGGGATTGTCGAAAAGAGTGGCTGCTGCCCAGTACGCTTGGCGAGCTTGAGAACGGATTTGAGGGAGCAACGGTACTTTGCTCAGGGCAGGTGAGGGCGAGAGGGAACTTCGTTCTTGCCACTGCCCTGTTCGCGGTTATGGACCACATAGGATCGTTTCTGAGGGATCCCGGTGAATGCAACTCCAATCGCCAGAACATTGCCCGAGTAGCCAGACGCATGCCGAGTCTTTCGGATGTTCACTCGATTGTGGCGACCTTCGGAAGAAATTCTTTGGTGCACACCGCATGGCCAGCCACGATGATTGTCATACAGGACGCAGATACTACCCTAAGGTTTGGTTTGAACATCAGTGCGGAGAGTGACATCACGAATGAGCACCGGAAGCTGTATTGGAAGCAGTACGCCGAGCCGTTGAATAGTGAACGGGAAGCGCAATGGGTGTTGAAGTTGAGACTGAACGTCTACGCTTTGCTATCCGAACTTGCGGCTTTGCTGCAGTCTGGCGAGTTGCATGTAGACCAACAAGCCTTTGAGGAAGTCAAAATGGAGATAGGAAAGCTTTGCTACTACACGGTGAGCGGTGATCGTATTACTCTGTCGACAAAGCCGTCCAAAAGGGCGGGTGATGATCTCAGCCGAGAAATGGTGAGGGAACTGCGATGTCTATTCGCCCGTGCAGCCGACCGGAGTCGGGAAACGCTCATTTAGTATAGGCACGTCAATCGTGTCTGCCTCAAGCCATCAAGGTTTGATGAATTAGATTACTCGTGAGGCCGCTTGCGGGCTTGCCTTGAAGAGGTCCGTTTTGGTTCTTCCCCAGGCTCATGGAATTGAGTTTGATCTACTTGTTGCTTGAGTTTCTAAGCGAACGGGAAGTTTAAGTAGGCTGAACTGATTGCGACGACTCCAGCACATGGTTCGCTAAACGCGATTTCAATTCACACGGAATGAGCGAGTAGCGTGAGCGAAACGCGAATACAGGCCAAATCCGGTCCGATGCGTACAGGCCGCGTGGCCCGACGACCGATGAAGGCGGAGTATGCCACCCGGTCCCCTAGATGGCTTCCAGAAAGGCGGTGAGCACGTCACAGTCCCAGATACGACCGTACGTTGACTGGTGAAGGCGGCCGCTAGGTTGGTCGGCTCGCTGCCAACCACCTCAGTTTCCTTCCTGGTCAGGACGGATCAAGGTCACAAGTTTCAAGCACTGTTTCAATTAGACGTGGTGGATAACGGCATTCGGCACGTGTACATCAAACCGCGCTCAACAGAGCTCAATGGCATGTTGGAGCGGTTGCACCGCATTGACGGGGAGGAATTCTATCAGCAGTTTGCAGCACAGTGACGACGTGGACCTAAGTCGAAAGCTGGTAGGGTAGGAACGCTTCCACAACTTCGACCGACCCCATGGAGCGCACAGCGATAAGACTCCCTACGAAGTACTCAGGAGAATACTTGAACTGAAAAGTGTGTCCCTGTTGCCTGACAACACCAGAGGTACAACTTCTATTCGACCCAGTGCACTTCAACACGTTTACAGCAATTGCGGTCTACATCTCACCTATGGACTCTAGTTCGTCATTCACTAATATAGTATCTTCTCCCAGTCGAATTCTGCCTTGAGTTCGAGGAAAGCCCAGCGGTACGCCTGGTAGCCGCTTGTGCCAACAAGCTCTTTGCCGACAACAAGTAATACCGCTTTAGGCTGTTGTCGTGTTGGAGCATCGCAAAACAGAGTTTCACGTATCTAATAGCGTGAAAATCTTCTCGGCATTCCTTGTCCGCATTTATGGTCAATTTCTCGACTATCGATAGCGATCTTGTGATCTCTTCGGTGGTCCCATGTAGGGCCAAAGCGTATGCTAGGTTTATCTGTGCTGAGTGCCACGTCTGAGGATCCCTGTCTCGGTATGGCGCACAGGCCCTTACCGCCAACTCGCGAATCCGCAAAGTAATCATAGACGAACTGATGTGAAATACGCTTTCTCTATATCCTATTCGACAGCGGCAATGCCGCGGCTCCCTTCCATTCGGAAGTGAGTCAGTGATCTTTGTCTCCCTTGTATTCGAGGTTCGTTATGAACGAAGTCGACCAGCTTCAGCAGTTTCGTGCGCGTTCAAGCCAGCGGCTTGTCAAAACAATAGAAGTCGACATCGTAGCAGCGGCGATTGACCGATTCACAGACACCCTCGGCTGTAGCGTACATGATCCCACTAACGTGCAGAAATGGCGCCAAATGACCGTTGCTCTGAAAGCGCCGTGTACGCACCTTGCGAAGGCGTTGTGGCATGAGCTCGTGTACCAGCCCAATGAACCCCGCAATCAGTTCCGCAAACGCAGACATGTGCTTGACTCGCCGAAGCTGATGAGCTCTTGGTTTGGCAGCGAGCTGTCGGTCGAGTAGTGGTCAATGTTGACGTCTCTCATAATTACGACATCGCAACAGATGTTGGAGCGCTTCTTTTGGGTCGGGTAGCGCTTGGCGATGTCGACTCGCAGTTGGTGTCGAATTTGCACGGTCTCCAGCCCTTTCTGCGCCCTGCAATAGGAGAAGTTCTTGGGCGCACCTCGCGTTGAAAACTTGAGGCGTAGGCCAGATGGACTCCCTGGGTTTTCGATCGTGGTCGCCCAGCCATTCTTTTGGTAGTGCCGAATCGTCGCTGCGAACACGAACGCTTCAAAGGTTTGATTCACCCGCGATCCAAATAGTTGCAGTTGAGCTTTATGCGAGCCGAAGAAGGCTTGCAAGTCCTTTGTCGCCGTCTGTTGATCGAAGTAGAAGCTCATTGATCGTGCACTCTCTCCTTGTAAGGCATAAGAACCTCGTATAGGTACTTCTTGCCTACCAGGAATGCTCGGAGTTCCGTCGGCAGAGATTGTATCAACTGCTCAGCGAGGACTTGTCCCATCATGACGTTTTCATTTCGCTCTGCGTACTCGACGCTGCCGATGGTGAAACGTGGAATTCCCGATTCGCGCAATAGATCCACAGTGGCTTTGGCCATGTCCGTGCCGCGCGAGAGAAACCGGCTGATCACAAAAACAAAGGCAACCACAGTCGCTTCGTTAACAAGGGATCGTGCTCTCTCCATCCGCTCCACCTGTTCGAGCTGACTTAGCCGGGCCCGATCTGTAGCAGGCAGGTAACCGTGCGGAAACAACTCTGCGCGCACATGGGCTCGTAACTGCGCAAAGTGGAGGCGAGCAAACCTCGGCATGTCGTCAAACATCTGTATACTCCTCTTACTCGCTCTCAGAACTAACGTGCGTGCTTCTAGCTCCTACCAAGCTGAGGGGCATGCTGCCAGTCTCTCCGATACCATTCCTACCGCTGCAGCGACTCCATCAGGTAGCTCCAGTAGTATTCGGCCGCCCCCTGCCGTGATAGCGTGCCCTCCCCGCGCTGCCCGGTCATCCGCATGCCGAGCGGTTTCAGCTGCAGCGTGTATCTGTCGTCGACAACACTGAGCAGTTCGTTGAAACCGCTCCGTTGCAGCTCGTCGGCAGACACGGAGTATGCAATCCCCGCCGCCGTAAAGGATCCACCGCCGAACCAGATGGTGCACTGGGCCATGCGCTCGCCGCTGCCATAGATTGCTGCCGTGAAGCTCGTCGCGGTGAGGCGCTTGAACCTCGTCCGAATCTGGCCGTTTCTGACCGCCAGCTCATCGAGGATGCTTCGAAGAAGCGCGCCATATATTCGTAGCTCGCGTCCAGAAATTCGTCGCGCTCGTGGTCGCTAAACTGCCGCTTGACCCGCAGGTTGCTCGAACGCTCGGGCCGGGCTGGTTGCGCCTGTACCGCCTCGACGTTGTGAGGCGCGGCCGGTCCGGTCGCCGTTGGGGCCAGTGCCTCGACTGCCGCACGCACGTCACGGGCGACAATGGCGAATGCTTCGTGCTGATTGGCAAACTTCGAAATAGGCTTGCCGTCTGTGGGCGTCGCCCGCAGCTGACCCAACGGCGTCGATTGCCAGTCGCAGCGGTGCAGGATGACCGGGATAACGACAGCCGTCTTCTCGCGGTGCCGTTCGAGAGCGCGCCGCATCTCCTGCTTCTGGCAGTAGTCAGAGGCGAGGAAATGCGCACTGACCAGAAGCAGGATGACCTGCGCAACCTCCAGCTCCTTGTTTATCGCCCGATCCAGGTCCTGCCCCGCAGTGATGCGGCGGTTGTGCCACGAGACGATCACACCCGAGCACTTGAGCGGCGCTAAATGCACCTCAAGCTCGTTGCGGAAGTCCTCGTCCTGGTGCGAATAGGAGAAAAATACTTTAACCATAGTGCCTTCCTGTTGCAACGCTATAACAGTTGCTTCACTTGGTGGAGGAACGCGACGACACTACCCGCGGTGAAGTTCGGGTCATTGAGACCATGCTTGGCCCAGAGCTCCAAAATCGCGCGCTCCCGTGGACGTGGTGAGCGCGTGCCGCGACTGGTTGGGCATCCCGGCGTGTTCAACACAATGTCTATGGCACCGTCTTGGATGGTGACGCGGACGCAGAAGGGCTGGTGATCGGCGCGGTGGCGGTTCACCCTGTTGGGTAACCCACCTGCCCGTCAGCGGCGTCGATGGTTCGTGCATAGGAACCAATTTGGATAGTAATCATATTTCTCCCCGTGCTGGATTTGTCTCAGTTGTACTCCTTGAAAGATACGCGTGAGCCCGTCGACGCGCGACTCTATCATTGCGACACGAGAAGTGTTGCTGGACCTCCAGACCGCTTGACGCCGCCAACTTCCTCGTGGCACATCAAGGGTTGTAATGGACTTTTTTCGTTGCCACTTTCCGGTCAAGAAATGCGCCATGCCGGTGAATGATCCGCAGCTACTGCACCTGTTTCGCCCCCCCCAAACTATGTGATTGCCACATACATAGTTGCAGAGAAACGTGGTCGGGCCGAAAGTCGAAGCCCCGGTTTCCGAGTTCCAGATAAAGAACCCCCTGCCAAGTCTGGCAATCCCAATCTCCACCAGAGCTTCGTCGCTGACTAGAAAAGCGAAGACGTCGCGATCAGATGCATACAGCCCACTGGGTAGCGAATGCCTGCTGTCCGGTACGTGCCAGGCTGACCCACTGACAGCTTCCTGCAGGGCTGCAACCACGTCCGAGTCCCAAATTCTGCCATACGCCGGACCGATGAAGGCTGCCGTCTGCATAGACCCGTTTCCCGAAAACCCCTCCTCGAAGTTCCGGAACAGAAGTTTACACAGATCAGATGACTTGGCAATCCCTTGCCGTAAGCAATCCCCTGCCAGTTCAGGAAGCAAGGTGCGCAGGTATTTGGCTGGTGCTCCAATGGGGGTGCAGAGCTGTCCAATCGCCCAATGGGTAAATGGAGCGTTAGGATTGTGGTGATTCAGGCCGATTCCGCTGCCGTCCTCGGCTGAAAGACACAACTCCCGAACTTTGACAACCTCCTCACGCGAGCCCTGCCTTCTGGCAAGGACATGGTTCGCGAGTAGGTCGAGCGACGTGAATCGCTCGTCTGCTGGCCGAGTGGCCCACTGGACTTGGGCCTCGCAGAGATTGGTCATGCTTCACCTCCTTCGTCTGACCGGACAGGAGGAAGCGGATCGGTCGTGCGGAGCAGGCACTCGATAAGAGCGCTTGCCTGTCGCTTGGTGAGCTCTCCCGATGAGTCAAGGTTGGCAGCTTGGCAGAGCCAGGTCTCCGCTTCCTCATTGGTCAGTCCGCGCTACCGCAACTGACGGTTAAGGCAGGCACCCTGTCGCCTGGTCATTTGAATCCCTGCTACTGAAGAACGCAACGGTTGTTGTGCAGAGGCCGGCTGCGGCTGCTTGTCAGAAGCCTTGGTAGGGCGGGTTATTATGACTCTCCTTTGGTTGGATTGTGAGAGAACGATGATTAACTGCATCGTTCAGTCTATCCGACCGGTGGAATCGCTCAAAGATGTGGTGCAGTCAGTGGGTGTGGATGACTCAATCATGGTGGCTACAGCGCCCACTTCACGGGTACCAAGAAAAGGAATTGACAGTCCACAAGCCAATTGTTAATTTCGGATTGGGTGGTGACCAGTTCGACTCT
>JADJGQ010000006.1 GCA_016708025.1 bacterium
CATCTTTATCCGTATTACATTCGTCAGTGCTGCTTCCGACTACGCCCCATATAGAGGACTCCTGTTTCATGAAACCTCAGACTTTCTCCTTTCCCGCCATCGATCCCCTTTTCCAAATAACGTCACTTGATGGTTGCATTCTGGGAGCCGTCGTCAATTCACCCTATTTCAGATTACGGTTTTGCGGCATTCCCAATAGGTTGATGGTTGCATTTCAGACCAATTCTACTCCGCCGATGTCCTCCATATTGGCCTGAAGGTCGCTCCTTGCAACTGCAACCTCGCTCCACGTTGTCCGTCAACCTCCTCAGTCGACCCACCGAGTGATTCATCGGACAAGCTCTCCCCTCATGATTTCTGAAAGGATCAAAAACAAGCGTGCCAATTCGGCGAAAGAATGGAACTTCAGATGCAATTGAGTGTTAGGAAATAGTGAGTTCGTAGCCTATATTAGAGCAGGTTGCGGATCAGAAAGGGGAGGACAAAATGACGAAGGAAGGTTTAGTTCGATGAACCCATATCGAATCCTAGGCGCCGCCGCCAACCTCTTTTTCATCATTCTTTTTGCGATCTATCTCTCGCTTGATACGCTGGAGAATTCGCTATTCCCGACTGAAGTCATTCTGGGGGGCTCAGTGTTGCTCTATGGTATCGCGATCTCTGCATTGGCGATCTGTTTTGGTCTTCCTCGGCCCAGCTCGCCGCAACGGCCTCTAGGGTTCGATCGGCTCCATGCTCCTGTTTAGCTATCTTGCGCTCTTCCGCCAGATTCCGATGGCCCAACAAGGGATGATGTTGCTTTCGGTCTGGTCGATTATCAATATCCTGGCGCTTGGCTTTGGCGATGAAGAAGAGCGGATATCCTCAAGGAACGTCGACGTCTCGCCGAGCAAAAACGGAAACTCGACCGCCTCCCGTGGAACCAACCCGAACGAGTCCGACAAGCTGGCCAATTGACGATCCTCAGTCAGAGCACACAAGTCACGGCGGCTCCTCTCAGGGGAGCCGTTCTTTTGATATAAAATCCTCAGGCACATTTGGCCGGGTAGACCGGTTATATTCGAAGAACCGGGAATCTAATTCACAAAAAGCATGAAGCTTTGTTGGGAGAGAGTAATGGCCGAGAACACTGAACTGACCAAAAAGCGATGTATCCCCTGCGAGGGAGGCATTCCTCAATTGACCGATATGGAGATCGAAGAGCTACTCCCCCGCGTCCCGGGATGGGAAGTCAAACTGATCACCGACAATGGCGCACCGATACGAACTATTCAGAAGCGCTTCCAGTTTGCTGATTTCCGTGCCGCTATGCGGTTTCTCCGCGAGGTCGAAGAGATCGCCGAGGCCGAGGGTCACCACCGGATTTCGCGGTTCACTATAGCAAAGTAGATTTCACTATCTGGACCCACGCGATCAAAGGGCTCCATGAGAATGATTTCATTCTCGCGGCCAAGATCGATGCTCTTCCGCGTTAACGGCATTGCGTAGCTATTCCCCTGCCCGTCGAGGCAAGGCGGAAGATATTTCCGGGTATCATTAAGTCAGATACAAGCTTGCACCAGAGCGCTTTAGCCCTAACCGGCGCTCTGGTCGCCGATTCTTATTTTGATTCCCTTCAGTTTCAACCAAACCGTTGCCGATAATCCGTGTATCACTTGGAAAGGAATGTCATCATGAAAAGACTTACTTTCGGCATACTTATCGGTCTCTTGCTGGTGGCGGCGATGTCGGTTTCTGCCGGCGACAAAACCAAAGCATCGAGCAACGACGACAACAGCCTTCGCGAATATTACCTGGCGGTCGGCAAGTTCTTTAATGTCCCGGAACGAGCCGTCATGACTATCAAGAAAAAGGGCGTCTCAGACGAAGAACTGGCAGTCGTCTTCTTTATCGCCGAACGCGCCGGCATCAAGCCCGCACCGGTGATGGAACTTCGCGACCTGAAGAAATCCTGGCTTGAGATCACCGTTCATTTCGGACTCAGCCCGGAGATTTACTTTGTGCCGGTGACAGTCGATCCAGGCCCGCCGTACGGCAAGGCATATGGGTATTTCAAAAATCATCCGCGCGAAGAGTGGAAGCAGGTCAAACTTTCCGATGTTGAGATCGTCAACCTGACCAACCTTCGCCTCTTCTCCAAGCTCTATGGCATCTCCTCTGACGAGGTGATCAAGTGGCGCGCCGAAGGGAAGCACTTCTCGCAGGTGAATAAGCATGCGCAGGAACTTCGCAAACAGCAGCAGGCCGAAGCCAAGTCATCCAAGCAGCGTGGAGCGAAAGCCAGAGCCGAAGCGAACGAAAATCGCGAGAAAAAAGAGAAGTAGCAGGCAACTGCACTCATGCAAACGGCGACTGGTCACTCCAGCCGCCGTTTTATTTTGTGGAATCAGGGACAGTGTCAGCGTATGAGGAATGAAACCAGAATCGCTCCCCAGATAATCACCGTTCCGATATACCCCGGCGCGCGGCCATTCCCGACATATAACGCGACTGCCGAATAGAGCAGACCAAGAGATAATTTGGCGGAGATCTTTTGCATTGGATGATACCCCGCCGCTTGCGACAACATCAGTATACCCGCCAGAAGCAGCCCGAGATAAATGATCCAGTAAGGCTGCTTGGGTCCCGCGGACTCCTGCGCCTTATCTCCCATGATCGAACTCCTTGCAGAACGATTCTATGCCCGCAGTGACCGCCTTTGGCCACCTGCTTGCGGAACTTATCACTCTTGATCAGAACTTCCTGCTCAGGCAACATCATGAACGCGCATTCGACCAGCACCGCCGGATATTCCGTCGGTCGTATGACCGCCAGGTTGCCGTGATAAACGCCGTAATCAGGCAATCCTGTTTCCGCTACCATTTCACGGTGAATCGCCCGCGCTAGATCGATCGACTGAAGATTGTAGTAGAAGCTGGCGGTGCCGAATTCTCCAAACGGATTGACCCCGTCCGGCAGCGCGTTGTTGTGAATGGAGACGAATATATCTGCCTGGTTTCGCTTGGCAATCACCGGTCGGTCAGCGAGCGGGATATCTTTCATATCAGTGCGTCATGATAACAGTGGCGCCTTTGGCAATGAGTGCGTCGCGAACTTCCTTGAGATAGCCAGATTCGCCTCAGCCTCGGTGTATCCCGATGGCCCCGTCGAGCCGGGATCCTTGGAGTGGCCCGGATCGATCACTATCCGTTTCCCCTTCAGAGTCTCGAGACTCCGCGGCGGCCGCTTGAGACTGATGCAGAAATTGCCGCTGGCGAAATAGCAGTCATATCCCCAGAAATTCTGGCGAAGAGAAATGGATAACTCGAATAATCCCGGCTCCGGCTGAAACCATCGGGCAAAATCAACGAGCGAGTCATCAAAGTCGTACCGGATCCAATCCGTATTCGATGTCACGCCAAAGAGCTGAACACGCAGAGTGCGGCGATCATCCTGGATCGTCCTGAATGGGTGCAACCCACTCACCGGCATCCGGATCACTACACTGTCGTCATAGGAGAAATGCCTGATCGATTTGATGTAGCTATGTGGAGGAACAATCCCTGCCCGTACTCTCTCCACCTGGGCACCATTCACCCAGCCGAATTGCGTCTCGGAAAGTTTGACCTTGTACCAGTCTCCCTCGCTTCCAATCGCCAACAGCTCCAGCCCGCGCGGTTGAAATGCCGCCAGATACCCTTGCATTATCCCATGCCGGATCACAATGATCGAATCTTTGGTTCGGATCGCAAAAGGAACGCGGGACTGTTGATTGTCATGCGATATGTTGAACTATCGCTGACTACCGAGGTCTTCCGGACACTGCTTGCGCTGTATCGACAGCTTTCACCCTGTCGCCCTTCAGGTGGTAGACAACACGCAACGAATCTCCGCGGAAAGACTCGCACTCGCAAAATCCCGGAATAGACCCCTTCGGGGTCAGAAGAATCACTGATCTGGCCATCGCCGAACAGCGCATCACCCCAGTACCCCTGAGAACGAGGCGGAATTTCTGACATGGCAACGGAGTCGGCAATTCCCGGGATAGCGAACCAGGCAGTTCCGCCGGGTGTGCCCTTGAAATGATATCTCAATCAACTCTCCCGCAGAAACCATCAGGTCGCCGCGCGGAGGTTGATAGTCTCCTACGATTCGCAGTGTGTCTCGCGACACTCGAACTGGCGGCGCAGGGACAACTACCGAAATAGAACCCTTGGAAAGCACCTTGGTATGCTTTTTTGTCTCTTTGGGTGGCTTTTCGTGAGCGGTAACATCAAATCGGAATTCGCCTGAAGTGAGCGGGACAAAGCCGATGAATGTTCCTTCCTGATGGACCGGAAACGGCGCGCCATTCACCCGGACGATCAGTTCGCGCCCTTTGGTCATGATTGACTTCGGCACCGACCCCAGGACAAACGCGGAATCGGTCGAGCCCATCGTCTGACCCTGTTTGGGATAAACGATCTGAATTGAATCAGAGCCGCATACGATGCTACTGCCAGAAAAGCAGCATCGCCGCCGGGCTAATCAGTCTGTAGGTATTTTTCGACCACATCGCGCTTCAGCTTTGGTCCTCCGATGATCTCGCGGTCGACCTGTATCTGTTCCTTCTGATACAGGATGCCTGAGGCAATATCTTGTTCCAACAACTGCGGACCATCCAGGTCGCAGTAATCGGCCAGAGATGACATATAGATGGATTGGGCAATCCCCACCGATGATTCCACCATACAGCCAAGCATCACCTTGCGCTTATCCTGCCGGGCATGCTCAGCGATCCTTACCGCTTCGAGAATGCCGCCGGACTTTTCCATCTTGATATTGACGCCATCCACGAACTCCGCCACTTTCTGGTAATCATCGAGTGTGCTCAGTCCTTCATCCAGGAAGAGTTCGACATTGGGAGCATTCTTTTTCAAGTGCTTCCAGTCGGTGATCTGGTCTATATCGGTCGGCTGTTCAATGATCCGGACATTCTGCTTGCCAAGGTAATAGATCATCTCTTCGGCTTTGTCCAGTGACCAGCCGCCATTGGCATCGATTCGAATATCCTTGCCGACGATATCCTTCAATCCCTCGATGACCTTGATATCTTCATCGAAACCGAGCTTTATCTTGATGATCGGATAGGTGGAATCCTTGATCGATTTGAGCATTTCGGAAGGCTCATCGATCCCGATAGTGAACGAGCTTTTCACGCCGACCGGAGTTTGCAGGCCAAGTACTTCCCACGGGTACCGTTCGGATTCGCCGGAGAGGTAATGCAGCACCATGCCCGTCAATGCTGAACGGGCCACCGAACTGATGTCGAATTCGGCGATCTCGACCAGCGTATGAGTGGTGATCTCATCTCGCGCTCGTAGATATCCGATCCCCTTTTTGAGATCAGCTTCGATCTCCTCTACCGAAGGACCATAATGGACCGATCCCGATGCCTCGCCGATATAGCGATTGTTCAACATCGCCAGCATATTCGTTTTAACATCAGTCCCCCCTTTGGAGACCTGAAATTTCTTCTTCAGAGGCATGGAAAGCTTGCAGGTGTCGATTCTGATCTTGCTCATTTAGACGATCCGTCGTGCCTGGTTGAAATCGTTATCCAGATCCTCGCGGTAATCCGGCTTGCCGCCGTCAGGCTGTTGATCCTGATTCCGGAGCCGCCGACCGAACTATGTATAACGGTATCGGAACCGATCGCAAATCCTACATGGCGGCTTGAAAAGAGCAGATCGCCCGTTTTGATCTTCGCGCGCGGGATCTGTTCGCCGGCGCTGATCTGGTCTTTGGTATCACGGGGAATAGTGATTCCGAATCGACGGCAGACTGTTTGGGTCAGGCCGGAGCAATCAAAGCCGGTCGCGAGATACCCCCAGAGATACGGTACGCCGAGAAACTTCTTCGCCTCGGTCACGAGGGTATTGCCGCCGATCTTGGACCCCTGACCGGGGATCTCATTTACGCCGTTTGCCTTGACCAGGTAAATATCCCCGTTAGGAACCCTGACTTCCGTGAAGCCTCTGTTCTGACCGGCGATCTGAACCCTCGTGCCGTAGAAGAGGAAAAACGGAGCGATCGCATGCAGATCCCCATCCAGCAGTTTTGCCTGGGGAGTGACAATCACTCCTTTGGCTCGGTCAACTTGCGTGCGAAACTGATCGGCGCCTATCTCTCCCAGATGCCGGATATCGGCGAACCCGGTGTAGCCATCGGCCTGCTTAACCTTGACGTAATTCCCTTCCTGCTCACCCAGCAGTTCAAGCGGCTCAGCGAAAAAGAGCTGGCTGGCCCGCTCTGAATTGAATTTCGGCTCGGTCCAGAGGTCGAGAAGATTGGTAGTAACATATGCGTATTTCACGCCGCAAGGGTACGACTGGGTGGGAAACGGCAAGTTAAAACAGGGGGAGTGAATTTTGTCCAAAGGAAGAGGACTCTCACGCGTTGTGAGAATCCTCTTTCAAGTGCTGAGTCTACTTTGCCACCGAAGCTTTCCGCTTCGCCAGCACGTTCGAGATCCGCTTTAATGCCTCGTTGATGTTCTCGATCGAATTGGCGTACGAGAAGCGGATATATCCTTCGCCATACTCGCCAAAGGCCGTGCCAGAAAGACAGGCGACGCCCGCCTCTTCCAGCATCAGGTCGGCGAACTCCTGCGAGGTCAGGCCGGTGCCGGTGATATTCGGGAACGCGTAGAACGCACCTAGCGGCTTTTTGCAGGTGATACCCTCGATAGCGTTGAGGCCATTGATGATCACCTCGCGACGTTTCGTAAACTCTGCGATCATCTTGTCAACCGCATCCTGCGGGCCGCGCAGACCCTCGATCATCCCCCACTGCGAGAAGGTTGTTGTGGTCGAGAAGTTATTGATCGCAAGGGTGAAGAAATATTCAGCCAGCTTTTTCGGCATCGCCGCAAAGCCGAGCCGCCAGCCGGTCATCGCGTAGGTCTTGGACATCCCGTCCATGCAGATCGTCCGTTCCATGGCACCCGGTATCGAGGCTATCGAGTAGAATTTCTGATCGCCGTACAACATCCGGGAGTAGATCTCATCGGAGAGCACCCAGAGGTCATGCTTTTTCGCCTCAAAATAGATCGCTTCGAGATCTTCCATCTGCAGTATCCCGCCGGTCGGATTGCCGGGGGAATTGATGATCACCATCTTGGTCTTGGGCGTGATGAGTGAACGGAATTCATCGATCTTGAACCGGAAATCGGATTCTTCGCGAAGGTGCAGCGAGACCGGCTTCCCACCGACGAATTTCACCACCGAGCGGTACGGCGGATAGCCGGGATTCGGGACAATCACTTCATCCCCTTCGTTCACCAACGCGGTGACGCCGCAATAAATAAACGGCTTGGCGCCCGGCATGATGACGGTCTGCTCCGGAGTGATCGTAATACCGCGAGTTTTGCTCAGATACTCTGCGGCAGCTTCGCGGGCTTCGGGGATACCGGCCGATGGTGCGTAATGCGTTTGGCCGGACTGCATCGCCTTCACGGCGGCATCGATGATGTTTTTGGGGTATCAAAATCCGGCTCGCCGATCTGGAGGTGGATGATCGACTTTCCTTTGCGCTCCAGTTCTTTCGCTTTGGCCAGCACCACATAGGCGCCTTCGGATTCGAGCTTCTGAATTCGTTCGGTGTATTGCATATTCCGTTTCCTATCAACAAAACCCGCTCACTTCAGAACGTGAGCCTCGATAATTATCTCTTATGAATTGGTATCCTGCCACTCAGCGGAATTCTCTCAATCAGCGAACTATCACTGGGGGACATCACGTTCAGAACCAGCGAATAGCGCAGGCTGTCCAACATCTCTTTCCGTTCGTCCAGAATCACGCCGGCAATCAGATACGCGTATGGGCCAGCTCCCGAAGCATTAAGCTCAGAATGGTAACCGCTGGGGTGAGGTACCTTAAAAGTCCTGACTGGAACCTTCGAATCTCCCCAAAATGCCTCAAATGACTCGGTCTGCAACAAAACCTCACTTGGCGAAAAATACTGAGCGACGAACTTGAAATTGAGACTGTCTTTCGATGCATCATCTACATTCAGATTCAGCATATATGCGCCGTGTGCCGTTCTCGTATAATCGACCAGCCAGTGATTGCTGATCCTGTTTCCGCCACATCCGGTCGCCAGACTTAGCGAGACTAAGACAACTACCGATTCTAACATTCGGCCCAGTTTCACCGTTCTAACAACTCCACAGCTTTCTTTGCGATATGCTCAGCCGTCAATCCGTATTTCTTCATCAACTGCCACGGCTGGCCGGATTCGCCAAAGCGATCCTGCACACCGATCATATCAAAGCGCGGCATCTTTCCGGCCAAAGATCGGTCCCGCAATATAATCGATGCTACCTGATTTCCCAACCCGCCAATTTGATGTTCTTCGGCAGTGATAACTACCCCGGTTTCGCGGGCTGCCCGGTGGATTGTCACTATATCAATCGGTTTGACCGTGTGCAGATTGATGACTCTGGTTTCGATCCCGAGATCGGTTTTCAATATCCAGGCGGCTCGGAGCGCTTCGGCAAGCTCAGGGCCACAGGAGATAATGGATACTTGTTCGTCTTCATCTTGATACCGCTCGCCGAGTGTGATTTCGAAGGCATCCACGAAATTCGCTGCCTCTCCCCTGAACCGAAAGATATTCGCTTTCCCAAACCGGAACGGGCTGTCCGGCTTGGTGACGATAGGGGTGGCTTCACGGGCGAAACGAAGATATTTCGGTCCGGCTATCTCAAACAACATCGCCCGCGTCATTTTTTCGGTTTCGATGATATCGCACGGCAGCCCGACATGCATGTTGGGAAGCCCGCACATCTGGAAAAGCGCTTCCAGCTCTTGATGGGTGGCGCCATCGGGGCCGACCGAAATCCCGCCATGCGCCCCCGCGACCAGGACATTCAGGTTGGCGTAGCAGACCGAAACCCGGAGTTGGTCTAAATTGCGGGCCGAGGCGAAAACGCCGTAGGTGCCGAAGACTGGGATCTTCCCCTCTTTCGCCAGACCGGCGGCAATCGTGGTCGCGTTCTGCTCGGCGATACCGACTGAGATGAAGCGGTGTTTTCGCTCAGGGTGATTCTTGTAGAAATCAGAGATCGTGATTGAGTCGGAGATATCTGCGCCGAGGCAAATGATCCGTTCGTCATCGCCGTACTTATCCAGCGCCGCCCCAAACCCCTTGCGCGTCGGCTGCATCTCAACCTTCATCGAGCCGCCTGCATTCCACCAGAAATGGCGGGAGAATTTGGGGAGGGCAGCGTCGAGCGACAGTTCAACCTCTGCCTGATACGATTGTCCGAAGGCAAGCATCGTGTCGACATCCAATTTGTCGGCGACTCCCAGGTCCGCCAGTGCACGGGTCAGCTCTTCACGGTTCGGCGGTTTCCCATGCCAGCCGACCACGTTTTCCATGAAAGATACCCCGCGACCCTTGTTGGTCCGGCAAATTAGACAGACTGGCTTGCCAGTGTTGTTCTGATTGCGCGCCCAATCCAGTTTGGCGACAATATCCGCCATATCGTGCCCATCAACCTCGAGAACATGCCAGCCAAACGCGCGATACTTGTCATCCAGAGGGTCGATATTCATCACGTCAGCGACCGGGCCATCGATCTGGAGGCGATTTTTGTCGATTATCAGGATCAGGTTGTCGAGGCCGTGGTGTGCCGCAGACATCGCCGCCTCCCAGATCGATCCTTCCTGCTGTTCACCATCCGTGGAGATGACAAAAGTCCGGTAGTCCTGACGATTCAATTTCGCGGCCAATGCCATTCCGACTGCCACCGATAACCCCTGGCCGAGCGAGCCCGAAGATATCTCCACTCTGGGCAATCTCTCCAATGCGGATGTCCCTGAAGCGGTGAGCCGAGCATGCGGAGTTTCATCATCTCGATCTCGGGGAAATAGCCCGAAACGGCCAATGCCGTATACAACGCCGGTGCTTTGTGCCCTGCTGACCAGACAATGCGGTCACGGTCTTCCCAGAGCGGCTCCGAGGGCTTGTGACGGGCGACTTTGAGGTAAAGTGCCGCCACTATATCCATCACGCCAAGCGTCCCGCCTGAATGTCCTGAGCCTGCAGAGCAAAGCGCAATCTCGTTCAGGCCGCGCATATAGGCGGCCCGCTCGGTCAGTTCGTCAATGGTGTAATCATGGAGGATTCGGTGGTCGGGGGTCAGTATCGGCATGGTGTCGGTTATCCAGTTTCGGACCGAAATCTGCCGCTTTGGAGCGGTTCTGTCAAGCGACTTTGGGGAACCAGCGATGCCAGAGTTTGGTCACTTTCCGGGCCAGCTCCTCCCTCGTGCCGTTGTTAGTGAGAATATCAGTCGCCCGGCGTTTGTATTCGGTCAGGGGGAGTTGAACTTTCTGACGGTCCAGCACTTCCTGATGGCTCAGTCCGCGCTCTTCCATTCGTTTGACTCGGATAGTCGGAGATGCCGTGATAACCAGAGTTTTGTCTACCTGCTTATCGAGATCCCAATCAAGCAGGAGGGCGGCATCAATCACCACCACCTTTCCCTGCTTGAGGTAAGCTTTCACCTGTCGGTGCAATTCATCCAACAGATATGGATGCACTATGGCGTTTAGTGCCACTTTGGACTCATCAGAAGCAAACGCACGCCTGGCCAGCATTCTACGATTTAGGCTTCCCGATGGTGTCAGTATCTCATTGCCGAACTGCTTGGTCAGCTTTTTGAGGACGGGTGGAGACATTTCGACGACATCGCGGCCGATCATGTCAGCATCGACAATCGCGGCGCCGAGTTCTTCGAAAACGCGTGCGGCGGTTGATTTACCTGATCCGATCTGTCCGGTGAGGCCGATGAGCATGGGGGGAATATACTACTTATCAGGAGACAATAGCAATGATGTCTATGACGATTGCAGACCTTATAGAGGTTGCTTCGTGCGCTACTCGCAATGACGTTGAACGGCAGATATCTGCTGACAGCTACTTCGCGTCCAGCCAGTTGTCGGCAATCCCGACATCGGCGATCAGTGGGACCTTCAGCTCGGCCGCGTTCTGCATGCCATCGATAACGATCTTCTGCACTTTCTCAAGTTCGGAATCGTGTACATCAAAAACCAGTTCGTCGTGCACCTGAAGAATCATCTTCGACTTCTTCCCTGCCAGCGCCTTATGGATCTTTAGCATCGCGACCTTGATAATATCCGCGGCAGTCCCCTGGATCGGCGTGTTTATGGCCGTCCGCTCGGCGAACTGACGGATATTCCGATTCGAGTCGTTTATCTCCGGAAGGTACCGTCGGCGATTGTAGAGAGTCGTCACATAGCCGGTCTTGCGGGCATAGGCGATAGTATCATCGATATATTCCCGTATCCCCGGATACTGCTCAAAATACTTGTCAATGAACTTCTGCGACTCCTGGGGCGTCAAGTCAGTCTGCTGGCTCAATCCGAACGCTGTCACTCCGTAGATGATCGCGAAATTGGTAGTCTTGGCGATACGTCGTTGCGTCGATGTTACCTCATTCAGGTCAATCCCAAAGACCGCCGCGGCAGTCCGGGCATGGATATCCTGCCCTTTCAGAAACGCATCGACCAGATTCGGGTCCTCGGTATAATGCGCCAGAATGCGCAATTCTATCTGGCTATAGTCAGCCGACAGTATTTTGTACTCTTTGTCGCGCGCAATGAAAGCGCGACGGATCTCTCTTCCTTCGTCCGTCCGGATCGGGATATTCTGCAGGTTTGGATCGGTCGATGACAACCGCCCCGTCGCCGCAATCGTCTGATTGTACGAAGTATGCACCCGCCCGGTCACTTTACTGATCATGGTCGGGAGAATCGACATACGTGCTCTTCAGCTTTCCATAGGACCGGTATTCGAGGATCAACCGTGGGAAGTCATGAATCTTGGCCAATTCCTCAAGCACGCGAACATCAGTAGAGAACCCTTTCCCGCTGGCGGTCTTCCCTTTACTCGGAAGGTTCAATTTCTCGAAGAGGATATGCGAGAGTTGCTGTGTGGAATTGATATTAAATTCAAGTCCGGCGATCTTGAATATCTGTTTGGAGAGGTCGGCCAGTTTTTTGTCCATCTCTTTGGACAAGTTGCCGAGAAAATCCGGGTCGATCCGCACCCCGGCCTCTTCCATATCGGACAACACTTTGATAAGAGGCAATTCAATATTGTAGTAGAGATTGTTCATCTCCAGATCATCAATGAGCGGCGCAAAGATAGATCGAAGTCGGTAGGTGAAATCCGCATCCTCGCAGGCATAAGCACAGGCTTTCTCCACCGGCACTTTGTCGAATGTCGACTGTGTTTTGCCTGACCCGATCAGATCCTTGATGGGCGTTTTGTGGAAATCGAAATGCTTGAACGCCAGGTTATCGAGCGAATGCTGTCGCTCTGAGGGGTTCACGACATAGGACGCAAGCATGGTGTCAAACGAAACCGGGTTTACCTCGATACCGTAGCGTCGGAAAACCTGCAGGTCGAATTTGATATTCTGTCCGAATTTCTGGACTTTGGGATTCTCCAGCAATCTCTTGATCAGCGGGAGAGCTTTTTCACGCGGCAGATTGACGGTCTTCTCCGCATGGCCTATCGGAAGGTACCAGGCTTCGGCAAACTTGGCAGATAGCGACACGCCGACGAGATTGGCTTCGAGCGAATTGATACTGTCTGTCTCCGTATCAACGGCAACCTCTTTGACTGTCGAGAGCTTCTCAACCAGATTCTCCAGATCGCCAATTGTGCGCACCAGATGGTATGCAAGATTCTCTTTGGATGCCTCCGGAAACAGCGTCGGAGACTGCGCGGCAACATCGGGTGTCAGCAACTGGAGAATTGATGGAAACTCGAGCTCCATGAAGAGCTTTTTTGCTTCATCGAAATTGATCGGCTTCCGCTTGAGTGCTTCGAGATCAAACTCTATCGGCACTTCGCAATGTATAGTCGACAACTCTTTTGAGAGATACGCTTTCTCTTTGTTGGCAGCGAGCTTCTCACGTACACCCTTGGCTTTCACCTGTTCGAGATTGGCGTAAATGTCATCGAGCGACTTGAACTGCTCAAGGAGCGTGTCCGCTGCCTTCGGACCGATCCCCGGAATCCCCGGGATATTATCCGAACTGTCCCCCATCAGCGCCAGTTTGTCAATCACCTGTTCGGGATAAACCCCGAACTTAACCTTCACTTCCTCACGGCCATAGCGCTCCGGAGTTTCTGCGACCCGTTTTGGGGTATAGACCTTGACATTGTCGGAGACCAATTGGAAGTAGTCCTTATCACCGGTCACACACCAGACTTCGAATCCATTCCGTTCAGCCGCTTTGGCAAGTGTTCCAACAATGTCATCCGCCTCAAAGCCGGCCATCTCGAACTCCTGCATCCCCAGCGCGGAAACCGATGCGTGTACCCGATGTATCTGCGCCGCCAGATCATCCGGCATCTTTGCGCGTGTCGACTGTAATCTTCGTAGCGCTCATGGCGGAAGGTCGGATGTTTGAGTCGAATACCACCGCGATATAATCAGGTTCTTCTTCGCGGATGATCTTCAGGATCGAATTAACAAAGCCGTAGACCGCCCCGGTATTCTCCCCTTTCTTATTGATGAGTGGATTGCGGATAAACGCAAAATATGCCCGGTACATGATGGCGGTGCCATCGATCAGCCAGATATTCTTCTTTTTTCCGCTCACCGGTACAATCCTCGTTCTATGATGTATTCCGCAACCTGATCACCGACCAGATCGCCCAATTCTCGGCGTCCCGCGCCATTTCTGATCTTTGCCCGGATGTCGCTGGATGAGATATCCAGCAATGATGTTTCCACAATCTCAAACCTGCCCGGATCGAACCCATCAGGCAGACGAATTTCGGCCCCTGGACGGGACCCGACCAGAATCTCGGTCTCGGCCAGGATCTCGGTCGCTTCATACCAGCTTGGGAATTCTGCCAGAAGGTCCGCTCCTATGATAAAGCGGAATCTGGTGGATGGATATCGCTTTTGATCGCCCGGAGGGTGAGCAGTGTGTAGCCAGGAGTATCCGATTCAGATTCGATACTGCTGGTAACCAGCTCAGGATGATTCGCGCACGCCAGTTTGAGCATGGCGAGACGGTCATCAAAAGGAGCGATATCCGGATTGATCTTGCGCGGAGGAACATAGGATGGAACCATCAAGACCCCATCCAGCGCCTTGGCGGCGCCAATCTCGGCGGCCAAGGTTATATGGCCGCGATGAACGGGGTTGAAAGTCCCCCCGAGAATCCCACACTCTTCGCCATTATTTGAACTGCACATTGGCTTGTGGAGCGGGCGCCGGAGGCAACGCCGCTATTTTCGCCAGGTATTCATCCGCTTTGTTCAAACGCTTGTCCGCCGGGAAGTCCTTCTTGAAAGCGGTAAACTTGTCTGTGGCCGCCGTATAGTCTTTTTTGTCAAACGCAGCCTCCGCCGACTTAAACGCGGCCTCGGCTATTCCGGCTTGGGCTTCCGGGACCAACGGATGGGTCGAAAAGACGGTCACGAAATTCTCGAAGCGACGGCGAGCTTCGTCGTATTCGCGAAGTCGCATCTCCTCTTTGGCCATCTCGAAATTGGCCAACGGAGCAAATTCGCTTGAGGTGTAGTCATCGATGACTTTTTGATAATAGACCTTGGCGGCACGGGAGGCTCCCATGCGAGTGTATGTGAGACCCGACATATAGGTCTTTTTCGCCAGACGTCCCTTGGCGATATCGAGGTATTTGTTGCAGTCAGGAACCAGTTCGGACTCGGTGATCGCCGTCAGGTATTTCTTCGCCTCAAGCTTGGCTTTGCCGAGCACAACAGCTCGTCTTTGGTCATGTTGTTGAGCGATGTACCACCGCCACCGCATCCAATGCAAGCGCAGCGATCACTGCCGCTATCAGCAGCAGAGAAATGATAATTCGTCCCGGTTTCAAACCTGGTAACTCTCTTTCAGTCGCTTATGGTGGACATCACCTTGTTCATGTAACTGACCGGCCGGCTGACCATTGCGAATCAGATCGCGCAGCCTCGTTTCGCCGATATTATAGGCGACCAGTCCCTTGCGGATATCGCCATACTTCAATATCTGTTCAAACAGGTAATATGTTCCCAATTTAATGTTGGGCCTCCGGCTCGTGAAGTGTCGGGACTCCAGCCCACTCCACACCCGCCTGTTTCGCCACGGACTTAGCTACAAAGGGCGCAACTGCATCAACCCGGCGGCACCGCTGTCGGAGACCTGATTCTTCTTAAATGTCGATTCCACCATGATCACCGAAACCACAAAGATCGGGTCATAGTTGTACTTTTTGCTTTCGCCCCAGATCGTATTGGTCGAATTTGGTGACCTCGTCATCACTGAACCCGATCTCGAGATCCTCAATTACCTTATACAATTTGAGTTTGTCTTCAAGCTCAATGATCCAGCTCTGTTGGTAATCGATCTGCTTTTCCAGATCAAACTTGTCCGTGATGAGGTAAACCAGAAGTCCGGATTGGACGAGGTAGATCACCATCATCAGGGAAAGCGACCGGTTTGGAGAGGTAAAATGCCAAGTCGTTCGATATGTCATCTTTAGTCACTCACCGTTGTGGCCGAGAGGTCATATCCGTCGCCGAGTCTATCTGAACCATGCGGATCTGGCCGACCGCCAGATTCTTCCCATGGACATGTACTTCCTGGTCAATATCCGGGCAATCTCCCTGGGTGCGGGCGATCGCGTGTCCTTCGTCGGTCACCGAATCGAGATCACCTCTAATCTACGACCGACCAATTCAAGATTTTTGTCGAAAGCGATATCCGCTGAAGATTCATCAGTGCATCCATTCGCTCAGACTTGACCTCTTCCGAAACCTGTTCTCCCATCTGTTCGGCGGGGAGTCCCTCCTCCGGAGAATAAGTGAACACCCCATGCGGTCAAATTCAGCCTCGCGGGTAAATTCGAGCAGTTCTTCGAAGTCGCGGTCCGATTCACCTGGAAAACCAACTATGAAGGTAGTTCGCAGAGTCGCCCGACCGTTTTGCGACCGGATGCGGGAGATCAAGGCCTCGATCTTCCCCCCTGTCGACTCGACGGCGCATATTGGTCAACACTGAATCGCTGATATGTGCAATGGAAGGTCAAAACATGCGGGTGTTTTGTTATCTTCCAAAGATAGTCGATCAAATCGTTTTCGAGGCAGGCCGGATAGAGGTACATCAGCCGAATCCACCTGAGATCCTCAATCTTCTCCAACTCCTGTAACAGGCGGATGATATTCATCCCATCCGGCAGACCGTATCCATACATGGTAGCTTCCTGGGAGACCAAGATCAGCTCGCGCTTGCCCGTTCTTCGCCAGAAACTCGGCCTCGCGGAGGATCGAATCAAGGGCGACTCCGGAACTTACCGCGCATGAGCGGAATCGCGCAGTAAGTACAGGCCCGGTCACAACCATCAGAGATTTTCAGATATGAGTAAGGAAAGCCATCCAAGATGTGGCGATCCTTCCAACTGAGGTATCGGGTTTACATGACTCGATCCGAACAGTCTGCTTGCTTCTCAGTTGATTGGTCACGGCCTGGGCAGGTGAATCGAGCGCGCCATGTCCAAACGCCCCATCCAACTCAGGCATCCCTCCAGCATTTCGTCGCCGTATCGCTGGGTGGGACATCCGGAAGCATACAGCGTCTTCAACTGGCCGGACTTTTAAGCTGGCCCAGCCGGAGAATCTCGTTGATCGATTCTTCTTTGGCCGGGAGGATAAAGCCGCAGGTATTCACGATGACCGACTCCGGCATCATCGGGCGTATTGACCGGTTGATGTCCTTCCTCGATCCAGGCGAGCCGAAATATAGTCGGCATCGACATCGTTTTTGGGGCGGCCAAGTTTATGGACGTAAATTTCATTCACCTACAGCTTCACGCGTTCGGCCGACTTGGGGAAGTCAGGCTCGAGTGCCGCTCTTCGCAGGCAGCGTGATGCGACTCCTTCAACAAGACAATGGTCGCAACTCATCGTTTACGTCAAAGTAGGCTATCCGGGTGATCCATCTGTTTCCGGGTCGATGGAAACAGTCATTGAATCCAGGATAGAACCGCCTTTGGGACCGGTGCGCACCAGGAAGTACTCTCGGTCCGGTCGTTAGTATACCGGGTTTGAACCAATCGTAAAGCTACCGAATGTAAGCGACTTCGGAACTCATGGCGCGGTAGAATCGATAGTTTCTATGATAGCTTGATCGCTGGCCTTGGAATGGCTGAAGAACTGCTGGTCAGTTCGAAGGACCTGTACTCCCCATCGTCACCAGGAACCGTCCATCTTTGGCCGAAGTCGCGGTTCCATGGGCCGTGTCCGGCCGGTCGAAGATATCAGACTCAAGGATCGAGAGGAATTCAATTTGGATACAGCCTGACTCGGCCAGGTTCGCTTTTATAGTATCAAAGCGATCGACGCCCGCGCTGAGTCTGGGGACCAGAATCAGTATAAGCGGTGCCCAAACAGGAGTGATCGTCTCATATCTTACACCTTATACGTATGGTCAGTGAGGTCCAGTTCGAGTCGGAATCCCTTTACCGGCACCAGCTGGTGCGGCAAAGAAGCGTCTTAAAGGTAGGTTTTGTCGACAATAACTTCGCGGGCTTTGGAGCCATCAAATGGGAAACGATCCCCGCTTCTTCTGGTCCGATTAGCCGGGCCCGTCGCTGATAACCGATGCCCAGTCGACGCTGGCAGCGATACAGAACCCTGTTTGTGGCGCACCACCACTTCGCAGGCCTCACGGAAGAGCGGATCACCCAGATCAACACCATCAGACTCTTCCTTGTCGGCATTGGTCTGTGAGATCCCTGGAGTAGTAGCATGCCGATCTTTTGCTTCCCAGCAGATGAAATTGACGATTCCATCGGTTTCATCGCTGGACAACCAGGCACCGTGAGTACGAATCGCTCCGGCCGACCGGAACTCAGGAAGAACATATCTCCCGCCCCAAGTAGTTTTTCCGCTCCGTTGGCGTCAATAGTCGTGCGAGAATCAACCTTAGTAGCTACCTGGAACGCGATACGGGCTGGGAAATTCGCCTTGATCAAACCGGTGATAACGTCAACCGAGGGCGCTGAGTTGCGAGGATCAGATGGATACCGACCGCGCGGGCCATCTGCGCCAAGCGGGTGATCAGCATTTCAGTCTTGGAAGCTGCGATGACGTCATCAGGTCCGCCAGCTCGTCGACAAATATCACGATATGCGCAGGCTTATCTTCTTCTTTTAACCTGCTTCTTGTTGAAGTCTTCAATATTGCCGGACACCTGCAGTGGCAGGCGGCGATAACGGGTCTCGTCTCGACCACGGCATCCGAGAATACCTTCTCTGCTCCGCGAGGCGTGGTAACGACAGCACGTCCAAGATGTGGCAACCCTGATAAACCGAGAGTTCAAGCATCTTTAGATTAGACGAAAGTGAACCTGACCTCCAACGTGTATCCGGTATATGAGCGACGTGATCAACAAGTTCGTACAGACCGACTTACCGGAACCGGTCGCACCGGCGATCAACAAGTGAGGCATCTTGGCCAGGTCGGTGACAAATAGCTTGCCGACCGTGGTTTTCCCGAGTGCCATCGGCAATCAAGGTGCGGGATTATTGAATTCCTCCAAGGAGAGGATATCGCGGCAAAGACCATCTGAGGAGTGCGGTTCGGGATCTCGGCTCCACTGCCGCTTTCCAAGGTCGGGGCAATTATGCGTATCCGTTTGGCCTTAAGAGCAGGCGCTCGGGTGCATCTGCGAGGTTGACTATCTGATTGACCTTAATCCCCACACCGGGCTTAAACTCGTAGCGTGTGATGATAGGGCGGGGTAACGTTCCAATTGGGCCATCGATATTTACGCCAAACGTCTCAAGTGTATCTTTAAGGGCCTTCGAGGTCAGATTCAGTTCATCGACGCCGAACGCCTGCCCTTTGTCAGGATTCTGCTGGAGCAGTTCGAGCGATGGATACGTGTACTTAAAGGATGTGACCTGAATCGGTTTCGGGAGCTTTCTTCACAGTAGTGCGTCGTTTCGCCGGCTTGTCAGCGCGTTCGTCAAACAGGTCGAGCGGCTCGGCCTCTTCGTCATCAAACTCTTCAATCTTCTTCGGTTCAGGCTTTCTGACGATATGTTCATCATCATCCGCGAGTTCTTCTTTCTTGGATGAGCGAAAAGCCCATTTGAAGCTAAAGAGGGAGTTCTTAAAGTCCCTAAGCGGCATCTGGTAGAGCTTTTTCAGGGGCTGAGCCCTGTTTGATCAGATGTCCAAGCAGGGACGGTGATTACCGTGTACAGCAGGAGCAGGATAAGAACCAGTCCCCGAGCATCAGATGGGGGCCAGTCGTGCCGACCATTTCCAGGGTCCAAGTCGTCAGCAGACGCCCGACGGCCACCGCCAATCGCCCCTGAATCGGTGGCAATCGCGCTCCCTGGGGCGGACTGAATTGACCATCATGGTGGCGCAGAGTCCCACAATAAAGAGCAGGATCCCGCACGCATGCGGACCTTTTCGACCACCTGCTGAGAAAAAGCCTAATGAGACAGAAAAGAGCCCCAGAGGTATAAAGAAGGCAAACCAACCAACCACAAAGTAGGCAGGAAGGAGAGATAGGCGCCAAGCATGCCTGCCTGATTGGCGAAATTTTATCTCCCACGGAGTTGAGCTCCATCCACTTCGCCGCTGGTCCGAGCGTCGTCGATCTGGTCATGCGAGACCAGGGCGACCAACACAAAGAAGGCGGCTATAACCAGACCAACTCCGACTATCTGTTTTTCCGCGATTCGATTTCTTACGTGATGCCATAACTCCGGGCAACTTGAACGACGGATGTAGACCAAACATAGTTGTAAAACAGCCGAAAAGCGAGGCAGGACGCCAGTCCTGCCTCGCGAAGTTCTTTGATGAGGCTACTTACGAACCGCTTCTTTGGGGCGGCTTCCAGCCCGGAAGACAGGTACTTTTGTTGGCCGGGATGGTGGTAATCGCACCGGTCCGGGGTTCCGTGGCATTTGAGCTTTCCCTTGGAGATGGTGGATGTCCCGAACCCGGAGAAGATGACTTTCTTCCTTTTTGAGTTGCGTGGAGACATTCCCGATCGCGCGTGGAGCGCCTTGTCGCTTGTCGTTTGGTGATCCCGGATTGCGCAGCCATCTGGGCAATCATCTGGTCTTTGGTCATTGCTTATCCCCTCTCACAGGATAAGTTGATTGGCATTGAATGCGTTCGGGTCTATGTTGACCCCGAAGAATTTGAGTCAACAAAAAAACGAACCATCACACGCGGCCCACTGCCCCCAACAAACCGGACGACTACTGGTTAAGGAAGGTGCCAAGGCCTTTGGCGGTGGAACTATTATCCACCTTGATCGCCGGAATGGCAATCACAAACAGGCGGAATGAATAACCTCTCCCTGAGCCGATTGGAACCGAGTTGAACTCCCCGGTCCAACAATGGAGAGTCTTGCGAAAACCGATCGAATTCCAGATCGTCAACTACGCCCGATTCCTTAGTACTGTGAGCAGGAGACCGAAGTTGTCGGAGTCGGGTTGAAATCCGGGGCCAATTGCGGGAAGCTTGACTTCACGAATGCCTTATCCCGGCCGGACTCACTGTAAGAATATGAGAGCCTGGTCTCCCCCGGCCTCTTGCCCGAGAAGGTGCGGGAACGGTTGGCGCAGTAGCGCCAGCGGGTCCCGGTGAATCTAGTGGGCTCGCTGGCTGGTCGGCGACATCATCAAAAAGAAACGTGAGCCGGCGATACGTACCCCGCCTGGAGACTGAACTGCTCAAGTACGGGCTCCCGAAACGGACTCCACTTGTGCCGGGGCAGTAAACGAGTGGCGGAATTACCGTTCAATGTTATCCGAGGTATGACATTCGACTGAAAGCTGGTGGTCGGGTCCGATAGGTTGAATGAATCCTTTTCCAGATCATAGCTGAATTCTGAATACCAAGGATAACGGCTCCAGCGCGAGCTCCCATCCCCTTTCTTGATCTTTGCTTGGTACGGCTGACGCATGGAAAACGTGAGGTTTTGAGCTGTAACCACGGTTCCCAGGTCCTACGCCTGTAAAGTTGCGTACCTCCCAATGAAGGTCCGCCTTCGGTACGTATGTATACGATACCGAGGGTGAGAGTACCTGACGTACGCCGAGCAGGCCAAGCATGTTCGGGTAGACAGTCCCATAAATATCGGTTCCGGCCGTCACCGCGGCAGAATAGCTATGGGTCCGATAGAATGGGGTTTCCAATCCAAGCTGGCGAGTCGTGTCTGTCTCGTACGAATACCGCCAGTTCTCACGATAACTGATCGCCGGTTGAACCGGATGAAACGTGGCAAAGGTCAACGGGAGAGTGGCGCCGAAAGAGTAATCCAGAGTTACCATACCTTCTTGCGCATGAAGTAATAAGTTGTGTCCCGGCGTGACATCATAAGGTGGAGTCGTTGGTGTCTACAACGACCGTATCAACCAGGCGTGTTCTCGAAGAAAAGAAGGCAAACGACGTGCGCGGGGTGATACGCAGGTTGTGTTACCATCTTGACTGAAGTTGTCCATCGGCATCGAGCTCTCCTGACCAAAACGGAGAGATCACAGGGAACGTTAAGCCGACATTCTCCCGTCTTATCGACTCTGCGTTGGGTGTTGCGGTGTTTCATCATGCGAAAATCCACCCGACAGGGTCATCGACTTGTTCAGTTTTTGGGGAAGCTGAACTTGCCATAGATCTGACTATTCAATCTGAGTGTCGAGATCGGTGGAATAGTGAGCGTAATATACTCTTGTCTGAAACATACTGACCAATTGACTGGGACACGGAAATTCAGGCTGAAGTCGTGATTGTGGGCCGCGTAAATGTCGTACTTTGTCGATTTGGTCTCCGGATGCCAGACGCGAATCGTAGCTCGTTTCTTTGGGGTAGTTGCCGCGAAGGTAACCATCATACACACACAACGTCTTAAGCGGAATTGCCCCGAGAAGGTAAACGCGGAGCGGCTTTCGTGAAAGATCATCGCCCCCTACAGGTCTTAGTGTTCGGGCGGCCCAGAAGTAGCCGACATTTTGGATATAACGATCTCCCTGTTCGATGTTGCCAAAAGGTAAATGGGAGGATGCCCGAGTGTCTCCCTTCTTTGAGTGGGGAACACGTAGTAAGGAGTACCAGGATCGGAAGACGTCCGATATTCAACACCACAGGACGGGCGATGAGCTTGTCATCCTCAATAACCTTCATGTTTTCGAATAGAAATGAAAATGGTTCGTCGGCATCGCAGGTGGTGTAACGGACATCCTCAACAAGAAGATATTCTCACGAGCGCGGTAGACCCGTTCACCATAATAAAAGCCGGTTTCACCCTTTAGTTTCGACTGAACGATCTTCCCTTTTCCGTGTCAATCGAGTATTCCAGGTAATCTCCGTACAACTCCTTCTGCTTGTCTTTCCAGAATGACCGGGATCGGATTTGGTTGGTAGCGAGCGGTCAGGGTGCTGTCATCGGGGAAGCTGTCCGAAACGATGTCAACTGGTGAGACTTAATCAGTCGGTCCCGAATTATCAAGCAACACCCTGGTGAGCGTCAGTTCAACTGTCCCTGATTCAATGTGCGATTGTCCAAGTAGCGTGATGACGGAGTCCCGCCATTTCGTGGCGAATGAAGGAGGATGAATAGTCGATCGTATCCTGCTCAGTGATGACAGTTGAATCGACGTTCTTGTTTTTGGTGTTGAATGAAGTATGCCGATCGCTCCACCCAGGACGGTGACAGACTGTAACTGCTCATTGGCAACTGCGAACTGGATCGTATCGCCGGAGACGGCATACTCGCTCGATTCATACCTCCCTTCTTAGCCGGATAATACCATGAATAGGCCTGGCCAATGGAAGTCACCCGATCGAGTACGCCGTACTCAAAATCAAAATAGATTCGCCGACCAGTCAGGATAGACTGATCGATCAGGGCTATGCTGTCCGGCAGGGTATCCACAACCTCCTTGAACTCCGCGCGAGCCGAGTCGGTGACGTCGATCCGTCGGAGCAGGTCCTGTTCTGATAGGACGAAATGAACGAGCCTTTAACGGTGGATTGACCTCGCACCAAGACTGGCTGCTCATACCAGATCAAGTAAACCCAGTTTTTGCTGCATGACCGCGCGCCCGGCGAGTTTGCCTTGATATCTTTGGAGCTGATGATCAACTCGCCCGGGGCGATCGCGAGGAGGAATCAGCAAGGAATTCTACCTGATTGGCATCGATCTGGACCATCTCAGCGGAATCCGGATAGTTCAGGTAGACGGTCGGGCGTTTCTCAATCCTGAAGTACTTCTTATTCCGGTCACAAAGCATTGGTTCCGGTGGCAAAGGGAGTCAGTGCGGGACCAGAGTTCGACACAGGGGCCGCGAGCTAAGGCCTGTTGGTGAGAAGATCGCTAATCGATTGAATCTGCAAGCAGGCGGTAGATAGCATCCTCTACAAAGACGGAACCGCGGAGGATCGCTTTCTTACCGCGTATCCGGGTGGCGGAATCGCAAGAGGTGGTGCCTGATTCGGTACGCCGGAAAAGACGGAGCCGACCGCAATCTAGTATCTTGCGAAACGCCCTGCAGGACCTCGACCAGATCCGCGTGGTCGAGGTCCGGGCGCTGTGCTCGCTGTCCGTAAGCCCCGATGCGGCCATTACCAGCAAGGCGATTATGCAGATAGTTGACAGGGCATGCCCGATGGTGACAGCAACGCTGCCTTATATTCCTCTAGCTTAGCCGGGTCCGCTCCACCCAGTTGTACCGCTTTGTTACTCCCCGCCTTTCAAGCCGATCGGGGCAGAGGCTGTTTGAGAGCTCACCGGCATACAGACCTAGGCCGGAACCAACCGAGATCAACAATCTGCCGTCCGCGACCAACAAGGCGACGCCGTTAATCCGTTCGGCGACAGTCGACCCAAGCTGGCCGGCCGTGGTAGCATCCATGCCGTCAACTGCTTTATCCACGAATTTGAGCGCACCGACGGTAACTGCGGTTGCGGCCAGTTCATCCGCACGGATCGGGAGCAGTTCTTTGAACAACGCCCCATCTGTTTGCGTTGATCGCGGTTCTCGCCTGTCAGTTTGTCGACCTTATCGTTCGGGTCAGCTGGGGTGGCAGGTCCGAGTGATTTTGGTGGTGAGTCAGTCTGCAGCAAAGCAGGAAGAGTAATCCTCGATTGCTGACTTCCGGCCACGAACTTCACTAAGGCGTGAGCGCAAGAAGTTCTCCCATCCGATGAAGAGCTTGATGACGCCCACCTCGGCTGTCGAGTTGCGAAGTGCGTTCCTCCGCAGGCTGAATAATCAATTTTTCCGACTTTGATCCCGCTGAGCTCTCCCTCGCGGGACGGAATTTTGCGGAGAGATTTTTGTCCAGCTCCCTGTCCAGAAGCAAAGTGAAGAGAAACCGGCCAATTGGCGAAGAGTATCTCATTAGCTGCCGTTTCGAGCTGATCCAATTGTGACTGATCGATCGAGGTGTGTTTAATTCGATTGCTATATAATCATCACCAAGCTGTACGGAGACCGTTTCGAACTGGCCAGGTATTGCCTGACGGCTATCTGCGACAAGATATTGCTGGGCCGTATGTTGCTGGCGGTATCTTTCGGCGAAGCGGCATTGACAGATCCGGCAACTCGTCTTCCGAGTTCACTTAACACTGGCCGGTAATGTACCAAGCGCTGTCATCGGCATCAGTAACATCCAACCTCAACTCCGCCTAAAACTGTGTCAAACAACTGACCGCCGGAGTAGGATAAAATGCGGGCGATCGAGGCACCAAATGCAGTACCGGCCATCGGCCTTTTCAGAAAGATATGATCGTCGCCTCAAACTCAAGAAATAAGGCAGAAGTCGCGATAATACAGGCGTTCGGTCACTGCTCTCCTCGAGTCTGTTCTCCGCCACGGGGTTCCACAAAGTCGGTCATGGCAGGCGAGCCTGCCAGCGATTGCCAGACTTTGGCCCGCTAACGCCTGAAATAGCGCAAATTCTATAATGGCGCCAAGCATATTTCCAATTCCACCGGTCCTGGCAGGGCCAGACCCTCGATCAGCAGCCAGACAAAAGACAAACGGAAGGAAATAAACCAGATAGGTTGCCAACGCTTTCGGGCCGCGTCTGGTGACAAGTTGATGAGCGGCTTTGAATGAGAAAAAAAAAAGCCCGGGCCTCCGATTCCAACGGATGGCGCCGGACCTTCCATACTCCCCTGCTGCAAAACAAGTGTGCGGTGTGTTCTGACAAACTCCGAGAAACTACCGCCCACGATCGTACTAAATGCCGTGACTATTTTAGCGATTGTGCGCTTAGCTCGGCGTTCGGCCAGAGCGAATGTGCTAGCTTTGTTTGCCAACTCGCCGAAAAACATCCCCGCCAGGGAAAGCGGGAAATAGATGCCAAACATCCCAGAGACCGATAGTCAGGTGTGAAGAACATCGCTGCCGACCGCAAAAAGACCGATCACGGACCGGGGCGTGACGATTGACGAAGCGAATCGTAGATGCCTCCATTGAAAATTGCTTGAGCAGAAACGCCACCACCGCAATGGTAGCATGAAAAGGAGAGACAGGCTGAAGATGTTGTCGTTGGTAAGAATCAGCTCAAGGATGACATCTATCGACCAGTCTCCGAGCAGGACTTCAGCAGCAAAGTAGGTTATCCAGTTTCGACTGAATGATCAGCAGGATCGGCAGAGTGATTGCCAATCCAAAAGCAGTTTCAGGCTATAGGTGAAAGCCAGGCGTGCCCGGAACGACCCAATAATGGCGGCGGCATTTTTCCCTGAGCCTTTGCATCACATCCCCCACACCAGACTGATAAACGATTCAACGAGAAACGTGATAGGGAGAAAAGCCGGAACGCTGCCCGTGGCCGTTGCGCGCATATGAAGTTATTGGGAATAGTCACTGTCGTGGCGACGGAACCGTTGGGGTCGGGTATTGCCGGCAGTACCGGTTCTGCGCGTGTTACGACCGAAGAGTTGTTGTCCGGGAGATGGAATAATAAGCGTATCAAAAGCCGGTTCGGTCGGAAAAGCCAGCCGGGTCTGACCGGAAGGCAGGCGGGTGGATCGCAGTCAGGTGACTTTCGACCGGTATTGATTGCTATCCGGGACAGCCTCGATTCAATCTTTCCACGCGGTAATCGACTTTCTTTCCTGCAATTCGAATGAACTGTTGCGCGTTCTGTCTCTGCAAACGGAGGGTATTGGATTTGGCAGGCAGAGCGGCAAAGTCTGATTCAGTCGGATAACCAAACGAAAGCAGGTAACAGTAATACTCCTGCCAGAACGGCTGCGCTGGTCAATAAGGGGCCTGCGATAGTCTTGGCGAGCCATGGGACCTTTGCCGTAGATCACTGGAAGTAGTCTTCCCTGGTATATCCACTGCCGACCGGGTGATCGGCATAGCATCG